>DAIDKD010000314.1 GCA_027451065.1 Bacillaceae bacterium
TCCACTGTTCCCCCTGATCCCTTTTCATTTTTTCTGAGAGATTCTAATTCAGGAATCGGAAACTGGTATAATTTGTTATTCACTATTTTTAGTTCACGAGGTAACGTAAGGCAGTGGGCCCATTCATATTTGTCTGTTGGATATGGAATTTCTGGTAGCCCCATCCATCCAACTAAAATTCTTCTTCCGTTTTCTCCTTCTGTCGTTTGAGGAGCATAGAAGTCAAATCCATGATCTAATTCTATAAAGTCGCCATGATGAAATTCATTTGTTTCTAAGTTTAAGAGTTCTCCTATCATATATCCAGATTGATAAATATTGTGGTATTTATCTCCCTCTGGTTCTATTCCTTGTGGCGAAAATACAAAAATTCCTTTGTTATCCAACTCGAAATAATCTGGACACTCCCACATAAATCCGAAATGAAGTAACGCAGTTTGTAACTCTCCTTTGAATTCCCAATCTATCATATTATGAGATTGATATAAGACAGTACAGCCAGTTTCATCTTTGCGTTGTGCTCCAATAACTGCGTAAAATACCCCATCCTGTTTCCATACTTTTGGATCTCTAAAGTGGTCTGTATAACCATCAGGTACATTTGGAATAACAGGTTTTTCTAGTTTATGGATAGTACCATCATCTTTCATAATAGCAACTACTTGAGAAGGGTGTCTTTGCCAATTCACATCACGATGATTTCCAGTATACATAAGGTAAAGATCATCTTGATACTCTATTGCACTTCCCGAGAAAGCACCATGACTTTCATACTCTTCTTCAGGTGCTATTCCAACCCCTTCGTCACTCCATTTCACTAGATTTGTCGATTTCATGTGATACCAGTATTTTAAGCCGTGAACTGGACCAAGTGGAAACCACTGATAGAAGAGATGATATTCTCCATTATAGAAAGCAAACCCATTTGGATCGTTTAAGAGTCCGGTAGGTGGCTGGATATGAAAAGATTGCCGCCATGGGCACTGTTTCACCTTTTCCTTTAGTACCACGACTTCTTCTTCTTGCACCTCATCTAATCTACGATATCTTTTCTCTCTAGTCCATTCCATAAAGAATCCATTCCTTCCATTCATAAACAGGGAGAGAGTAAATGTTTTTCTCCCTTATTTTTATTCTAAGCTGCTGATAATTCATCATTCGTAAGTTTTTTTTTCTTCTTTTGTTCAGATAATTTTGCCAAGAAAACCGTTGACATGAAAGAAACAATAAAGGCAATCGCAATCGCAACCATATATTGAACCATAGATTGTGGACGAATGACAATGACGCCCGGTAAGCCAGCCGGTCCTGGCGAGAGAGCTAATACATTCATTAAAGTTGCATATGCGGATCCAACTGCTGAACCAATTAAGGCGCCAATAAATGGATACTTTAATTTTAAGTTAACGCCAAATACCGCGGGTTCAGTGATTCCTAGTAGTGCGGAAACACCTGCTGCTGAAGCGACACTTTTCATCTTAAGATCTTTTTTCATTAACATCATAACTGCTAGAGCAGCAGCACCTTGCGCTACGTTAGAAGCGGCTACAACTGCGAAAGTAGGCGATCCTCCTAAAGTACCGATGTTTGCTAATATTTGTGTTTCAGCTGTTACTAAGCTATGGTGCATTCCTGTGATGACCAATAAAGGATAAACAACACCATAAATCGCTCCACCCAATGCTCCTAAGTCAAAAAATAACCACATTACGCCATAGGTCATCCAATCTCCAACTGTTCTCATAATTGGGCCAAGTATTGTAAAAGTTACTGTAGCTGCTAAAAGAACTGAAATCAATGGTGTGAGAATATTATCTAGCATGGAAGGAATTATTTTTCTCGTATTGATTTCTATTTTCGCAAGAATAAATGATGAAGCAATTACTGGTAAAACAGTTCCTTGATAACCAACTGTAGCGATGTTAAATCCGAGAATATTCCAGTAAGGGACAGTTCCGTCTAATAAAGCTTGACCAAAACCATGACCATTTAATAAATCAGGGTGAATCATAATCGCCCCAATTACTGCACCTAATACTGGTGTACCTCCAAATATTTGTGTTGCAGAAAATCCAATGAGTACAGGTAAGAATACAAATGCAGCATTTGCGAATAGGTTAATCATCTCAGCTAAGTCCGCAAATTGAGGATAAGCCTGTACCAATGACATATTTTCTACAAATAAACCTTCGGCAGTTAATATATTATTTATTCCCATTAGTAAACCAGAGGCAACTAATGCTGGCAGAATAGGTACGAAAATATCAGCAAGTGTTTTCAAAAAACGCTGAAGTACGTTCATTTTTTCTGTAGCAGCCATTTTCACTTCTTCTTTGTTTGCCTCAGAAATATCTGCTTTTACAATAAATTCTTTATATACCTCATTGACAATGCCAGTTCCTAGAATAATTTGGAACTGACCGCCATTATTAAAAGTACCCTTTACTAATTCTAACGCTTCTAGTTCGGTCGAATTTACTTTGTCAGTATCCTTTAAAACAATTCTCAGTCGAGTGGCACAATGTGCAGCACTAATAATGTTTTCTTCTCCACCAATAGCATTTATGATGTCAGTTGCTGTCTGTTTTATATTTGACTTTCCCACTTTGAAAAACCTCCTAATATAAAAAGTGAAACGTTTCATTTTTATATTAGGAGGTTCTTTATGAAATGTCAAGACCAAAATTAGCGTTTTCAAAAAAATGAAGGATACAAAAGGTTATGAGGCTGTCCAAAAAGTCGTTTTACCCTCCATAATATAGAAAGAGTCAACTTATGAAAAGCTTGATTTCATCGCTCTTCATCATAGTTGACTCTTTCGGCAGGATGTCTGAACAGGGGGGATTTTTCCCCTGTTCAGACATCCTGTTATACTTATTTAGTCGTATAACCTTTCATATATGATACAGGAAGAATAATTTTTTTTGGAATCTCTTTTTTATTAATAATATCAATTAATGAATTAACTGCGGTTTG
>DAIDKD010000315.1 GCA_027451065.1 Bacillaceae bacterium
TAGTTTGGACAGAAGTCCCTTCGAGCGTAACCGACGAAGATGAAATCCGTAGCAAAATGTTTAATGCAGATCTTGTTCTAAATGGATATGCGGAGCCAGCAACATATCAACCAGACGTAGCTTATAGTGAGTATTTTGTTAAATTTGCGAAGGAAGCACGCTCGGGAAATAAAGGACTGTGGGCTTACGGTGCAGAAGGAACAACGAGAGGTGATCTAGATAGTTCCTCAGAATCATCCAGCTCATCAAACTCTGCCGGTTCATCGAGTTCTTCTAACTCATCCGAGTCTTCCGATTCATCAAGTTCTTCAGGTTCATCTGGGTCTTCAAGTTCATCTGGCTCTTCTGAGACAAATTTTGCTAACTGTACAGAATTGCGTGAAGCATACCCTAGCGGTGTTGCAAAAGATCATCCTGCCTATCAATCAAAAATGGATCGAGATAAAGACGGATGGGCTTGTGAGCGATAGTGTGATGAAGCAGGCTTTTCTAAGTTGACTCTTTCTATATTATGGAGAATAAATCGACTTTTGGGACAGCCTCATCCATGCCTAACTAGAATAAGAGCCCTGGCTATTTTACAGTAGCTAGGGCTTTTGGGTGTCTAATTTGTTGAATGAAAAGTAAGTTTCCCAATTAGAGTCAAATCCCATCTCAACTAGAATATCATTAAAGTTTGCTGTGGAAAAACCACTAGAGTATGAATCCAGTATTCTTTTAAATTTCTTAAGTAATAACGTGTGCTCTTGATTAGTTAGACCTAATTTTAAATAAGCAATCATCGAAAATAAATTTCCTTTATCTAGCTTAGAAACCGGTATATTCAAGTTAGCTGATATACTTGCATTTCGAGGTGGAGAAGTCAATTTAAAGTTATATAGTCGTTCTTCATGAGCACATGCATTTCGGTAAAAATTAGTCAGCTTATTAATAGCATCTAACATATCCGGTGTAAAATGAATGGATACATTGTAGCCGCTGTTATAAGATGTGGCGAAATCTTTCGCTATTTGGTTTCTTAAAGGTTGCTTTAAACAACTATAGAGGTGATTGATATTTCCGATTGTTAAATAGTTCACTAAGACCCACATAGGAACACCTTCATGCTTATCAAGGTAATGTTCAATGGTCTTAGTTTTTCTCTTTTTGGAAATAGTGTGTGAAAGTGTGGATATTACACCTAAAACGGTATTTAAATCTGAAGGATTGCGGGAGTAATTTTTATGTATTAAGTAAGCATGTGTATCTTTATATTTTTCAGAAAATCTATAAGAAATTTTTGATTTCAAACTTGTTTCAAACTTTAAAAGAAATTCAAGCAAACAATTACGCAATTCCCTGTCAAACTTATACAATAAGTAAAGTTCATCAAAAGTTGCGCCAGCTTTATAAACTTCTGGCTGTAATATATTCCCGTTTACATCTCTTTGTAAGAAGAAATCTTTGTACCCATTTATCACATTATAATATTTTTCTGTTTCAAGTACCCTCATAGCGCTTGGTCCATCAACAGTTAGCCCTCTATCTCGTAATATTAATATTTGCTGCTCATGTGTTTTAAACGGTTTCATTTTATCACCTCAACAAAAATAGCCCAGTCCTCGTAAGGAACATGGGCCTGATCACTTAAGATCATTATATTATACGTTTCATTTTCTGTCAATATACATGATTTTAACCCATTTTATCGCTGTCCCATTCAATATGTGCCTAGTGCAATTATAACAGACTATACTAAATATTCTATTACAAAACTATTACAAATATCCTTATTTCTTGCTTTGCTGTCCCCTTCGCAAAGCGAGAAATAAGGTATAAAGCAAACTTACCTAAAAGAAACGATTCATCTTAATTTTCAACTCTTTATTTACTTCGTCTATGTTAAAATCCGTGTACCCTTGCGATTTTCCCCACTCCACATTTAATTCGTGTTCTTCATGAGCCAAATCAGAAATTGCTTCTAGAAACATTTCATATCCACCTTCACCGCCTACATCCTCTGGAGGTGTGTTCCCAACACCTTCTATACAGACAGCGTAATTATTCGAATAGTCCGGAATAATCTCTTCTATCTCCAAATCATGTTTCCAAAAATCTCCAAAATCATAAGTATAACTAATCTTTTTGTACTCAGGAAAGAAATCAAATAGTCGATATTCTGTTTCCAGTTTCATCGGTATATCCCTTGGATACTCAAAAGCATCATCACTACAAACCAAATTTATGATAGGCTTGTCTCCATCCATTACATCAAAATCATGAAGATGACAATTTTGCCATCCGAATGCTACTTGCAGAATACTATGTAACTGTTTAAAGGTATAATTGATAGGAATAACCAGCCTGCGCCAAACCTCAAAATTTCCCAAATCCATTGTAGCTTTTATTTGCACTGCTTTACACTTGAAAACCGGAGACCCTGCTAACTGTTCCAGATTTTCGAACATTTTCACATGTGGTTTGATGTATTCACCGCTCCCATCACCTACAATCGAACGACTTGCATTCATTCCGGCAATTGTTTGGTTTATTACGTTCCCATTGAAATCTTCAAACGAGAACTCTGCAGCTTCACATGACTTATTCAATCTTGCCACAGTTGTTCTGTTTCTTGTTTTTGAATAGTTTATTTCTGTATCTGTTGGAACAAATTTATCAATAATATCCGGATTGATACACTCCAAGAGCAGGTTTTCTCGAATTGCATTTACAATAAGTGTGTTGAGATTTTTGAAATCTTTCGCCTTTAGGCCATATAAAACAATAACATATCTATTGCTATCATTCATCAGCACGACCGTTTTTCTTCTATTTATCGTCAGTAGATTGGCATGCCATGAAAATAATGGATTATACTCCTCTTCTGATACAGCAGGTGTTATCTTCAATTCGTCTAATAATTTTTTTGTACATTGTATGAGCATGTCAACTTTCTCCTCTCAGATGTTTTTTCTTTTT
>DAIDKD010000316.1 GCA_027451065.1 Bacillaceae bacterium
TTAGGGCATTCAATTATATATCTGGTGGAATCATAATTACTTCTCCGAACTTGGCAGAGGAGGCATTAGAACGGGCAAAAAATACAATTACGTTAACCGGGCTAGATAGGGTGCCTAGTGATAATCCTGCTGTAAACCCAGAAATGAAAGATACACGTTGGAGAGCTAGAAGGACGGCTTTTCAACGAGCAGAGAGAGCTTATGACAACTTACGGGATGATGACAGAGAGTCTATGAGAAGTCAGATAATCGATACAGCTGTATCAACTGGTTTTTTCTCAATTTGGATGACTGTATTTAGGGAAGATTCGGAGATGCTAAAAAGATTAATAGAAGCTTTTCCTAGTACAAGCAAGGAATGTTTTGATTCGGAAGGAGCATTTCCCATTAAGCGCAAAGATGGAAATTTATAGAAAATAAGAGACGATAATTTTTTAATGCACAGTTATCTCACAGTCATGCTGTCTGAAAAGGGGAAATTCAACCCTTCTCAAATAGCATGCTGAAAGAGTCAACTACGATGAAGAGCTATGAAATCAAGCTTTTCTATGTAGGCTCTTTCTATATTATGAAGAATAAATCGACTTTTATGACAGCCCTATTGTTTCACCCCGTTAATCCTTTCTTCTTATAGTAAAGACAGAAGATGATGAAAGGTATGAGAAAGTTCATCCCGATGATTCTTAGGGGTGGAAGGAGGGACTCACCTGTGTATATGGCTTGCAATCCATAATAGAACTGTTCTGTAAAGAGAAAACCCATGATGTTTTCAGCAAAGAAACCGTCCGTAATAATTGCTGGCAAGAATATAAATACAAGTGCCAATGGAGAAACAGCAGCTGAGGCTGCGGATTGGGTTTTGCAGGCAATTCCCACAATTCCGCCGATAGTGGCAGCAGGCATGAGAACTGCGATAGTCAGCAAAATAAACGGTCTCATCTCAAACATGTCCTGAAGTCCGAGGATATAATATAAAATAATATTTACGGCTGAAACAAGGACGATAGTCACTGCTAATTTACTGATTAAAAAATCAAGCCCTGAGACAGTAGCGGCACTTAGGACATTTAAGGTCTGTTTTTCTTTTTCTTCGGCAATCATGACGCAGATAATTGTGGCTGCGTTGAAAAGAATATTCATTTGGAGGAGCATGTGGATGATTCCTTTATCAATATAATCATTGACTTGTATATTTACAAAAGCTATGGCGGGCATGAGTAATAGCCCAACGATGATGAAAAGATTGTAAAAGACGGACTTCATGTCCTTCACAAAGAGTGCCTCAATTTTTCTAATGGATATCATTGTAATCCTCTCCCGGTAAGTTTTAAAAAGATATTTTCTAGCGTTGGCTCTAGCGAATGAATGCTCATGATTTGATTATTGGCAATCAACATTGCAATTTTCGAGCTGTTTTCTGACGTTAATGCAAGTTCAATGTTTTCACCAGAGGACAAGAGAATGCGAACACTTTTTTCTTGTGTATGTTTCAATTTCAATTCTTCCAAAGTCCCAGATTCTATGATTTTTCCTTCGTTAAATAAGATGATTCGATCACAAAGCTTTGAGGCCTCGGCCATATCATGTGTGGTCAGGAAAAAAGTCGTACCGGCTTCTTTCATTTCTAGCATTAATTGATGGATTTCCTTCGTGGTGCTTGGGTCAAGACCAGATGTAGGTTCATCCAAAAATAGTACCTTTGGGTTATGCAAGAGCGCCCTTGCAAGAATCAACCGTTGCTTCATCCCACGTGAGAACTTCTTGACTGACTTTTTCATGTCCTCTTTTAGACCAACTCGTTCCAGTAACTTTGGAATCTCACGTTTATCCGTATTCAAGATTCTTGAGAATAACAGCAGGTTGTCGTATGCATTTAGATTCTCATATAGTCCTGAATTATCAGAAACAATGCCAATTTGCTTATAGCTTTTGTGGTTCAAGGTTCGACTTTCTCTTCCTAAAATAAAAGCCTCGCCTCTGTCTTGTTTTAATTGCCCTGTCAAGAGTTTAATAGTTGTTGTTTTCCCGGAGCCGCTTGGTCCTAAGAAACCTATTAATTCACCGGGCTTGACTTCAATCGAAACATTATCAATAACCTTTTTTGTACCAAAATTTTTATGCACACGATTCATTTTGATTACATAATCCATATTTGCAACCTCCTTCGTTTGTTTATGTAAGCACATTCTATCAGCTTTTTTTGAAAAAATCCTTGTATTTGAACCAACAGACGATTAGGAGAACGAACGACAATGAACGTGTTGTTTATCCAAAAAAATTGTCGTTTATCCAAATGGAATGGCAATTGGATGGACGACAGTTCCGTGATACAATGAATCATGAGAAGAAATGATTCGGAGGGTTTTTATGCCTATTTTTATGCTCATAGGTGCAGTTATTTTTAGTATCTTTATTTATGTTTGTATGTTTAGTATGACCGATTTTCAGTTTAGCTGGAGGGATGAGCTCAAGATTACGATTGTGCTTTTGATTTGGCTTTTTATCGCTAATGGAATTGAATTATTATTAGAAATTGATGGATATATCCTTCCAATTGTAGCATTTGGTCTTATGATTCATTTTTTATTTATGCTGAAAAATCTGAAAAAATCCATTGCCTTTATTTCATATATGGCAGCTCTAAGTATCGGAATAACGAGTGCAATCGTCTTACTTGCCGAAGTTAGTCGTCAGGAACTCTCATCGATACACAGCCTTGGTACCCTCAGCTTTATTTTGGTCATTGGTCAATTGATGATAAAGTTTTTAAAAAAGCGAATTGATACGACTATCTTTAACCATGCAATCTTTCATTTGCTCATTGTTATCTCAAGTTTCGCCCTTCTGTTTATTTACCTTATTCATGTGATTGAAGATATGGCTATACTTGTCCACCTGGGGAATATCCTTTTCCTTTTAACTATTGGTATGATGATAGTAGTGGTGTTTTATTA
>DAIDKD010000317.1 GCA_027451065.1 Bacillaceae bacterium
CGACCTTGATGTCTCTCCACAAATTTAGCTGATTGAACGAACATGCCTCCTGCACCACAACACGGATCGTAAACTCTTCCTTCGTAAGGTTCTAATATTTCTACAAGTGTTCGAACAATGCTTGATGGTGTATAAAATTCACCCGCATTCTTCCCTTCTAAACTTGCGAATCTAGAAATTGCATATTCATACGTACGACCTAAAATATCTTTAGAGTTTCCGTGGTCTTTTAATTTTAGGTTGTTAAACAAATCGACGACTTCTCCTAGGCGACGTTTGTCTAATTCAGGACGGGCATAATTTTTCGGAAGAATACCACGTAAGCGATCATTTTCTTCCTCAATGGAAATCATAGCCTGGTCAATAACCTGCCCTATTTCAGGCTCTGTCGCATGCTTAGCTATGTAATCCCAACGCGCTTTTTCAGGCACAAAGAAGATATTCTCAGCGAGGTATTCCTCTCGATCCTCTTCGAATCCATCTCCTTCATCAAGAAGCTCATTGAAACGCTCCTCAAAACTGTCTGAGATGTACTTCAAGAAAATTAAGCCTAAAACGATGTTTTTGTACTCTGCAGCATCGATATTCCCTCTTAGCTTATCAGCCGCTTTAAATATTTCGGTCTCGAAACCTAAGTTTGCACTATTTACTTTTTCTGACAATGAAATCGCTCTCCTTAATATTACTTATTATCATTATAGCACAGCATATACTAGTATTTAATTCAATACTTTGATTTATTACATTGAAGCGTATGAAAAATTGTAAGTATAGAATTCTCAAGTATATATTATTAACTTGGTTTCACTATATTGTAATAAAGTAACACAGCTTTACGTAAACTAATAGTTTATCCCCCATCGGCACATGCCGATGGGGGATTTTTTGTGCTCACAAATCTTTTAATACAGTTCAGAAAAGGAGAGGTTATTTTGGATTACATCCCATTCATTAAACTAAGGCAAGAAGTTGTTCATGAAACACCTATTCAAAGTAGAAAGCTTACGTCCGCAGTCACTGTAGCTGAATACGCCCAAGAACTAATCGGTAACTGTGACAGAGAGACCGTGATTGTATTCGGTCTAGGCACGAAATCAGATATTAATTTCATATCAACCGTATCAGTCGGATCATTGAATTCTTCACTCGTTCATCCCCGTGAGATATTTAAAGCCAGCATTGCATCGAATTGTGCTCGACTGATAATTGCTCACAATCATCCTTCTGGAGACATTCGTCCGTCAGATGCTGACCATAGCTTTACTCGTCGAATTTGTGAAGCCGGTGATTTACTAGGTATTGAGGTACTGGATCATGTCATCGTGTCTTCTAATCAATATTACTCTTTTAAAGAGTATGGTCATATCGAAAGAGAGGGCTAGCTCATGGACTTTTCTCAACACGCTCTTAGCATGCTAAGCGAACACTTAGGACAGCCTATTAGACTAGACGACACTGGATACGAGTCATACATCTTTGAAGCCGAAGAACTTGACAGGACAATCATTCCAGCGAATTATCAGTCGTATCTTGCAAAACACCTGGACATTATGAGTCATTCATATATATATGAAGAATTAATCGTTTTTGTACTCTATCCCCTCACTGACTCCTCTTCCAAGCAAATATTTATTGGCTTACTTCATAAAGACAAGTTACTAAGCTACCGTATTATTACAGGAGGTATTTAAATGTTCACAGCTATTCTTGTTCTGGAAATCGTTGCACTGGTTGCGACATCTGCCGCTAGGGAATTGAAGAAGAGAAAATAAACTAAGGAGTTTGATATTAATGGTAAAAGAATTAACGGCCAGCATGGCAACTAAAGTTATCGAAGAAGATTCAGGAACACATCGTTACGTATTAGAACGATCATGGAACAAAAAAGGAAAAGCAAAAATGGCCACTGTCATTACACTATACCCTAGCACAAGTGAGCTTATATTAACGGATACGACTACAATGCTCATCACTAATAACATTTATAAACTTGGTTACGATGGCTTTTTCTCAGTTAACCTATTTTCCAAAGTTAACCTTCCCGATTTCCCGTCCAAATCAGGGAGTAGACGCAACTTCAAGACTGCTTCAAATGCTACCAACGACAAACACATTCTTGAGTGTGCAAAAAATTCTGGTATAGTCATATTGGCTTATGGTAGATTGCCCTCCAAGAACAAGCAAGTCAAAGTAAGATTAGACCACGTATTAAAGCTATTTGAAAAGAATGACCTTACGACAAAAGTTAAAGTGTTAACAGATGAAAAAAAAGAGAAGTGTTTTCACCCTCTATCTGCTCGTGTAAGAAAAAATTGGAATCTGATATAATAACTAAAAGGAGTGATGCATCAGATGACAATACTCAATACGCCCAATCTCTGGAGAGAAAATATTATTTGGGTCAATGAAACAAAAAGAAGAGATCATAAGCGAAATGCTACTGTACCTAAAGAGAACTCTAAAGCTGGAGCAACGCCAGAACGGTTTTATAAAAGGTATGTACACAGCCTGATTGCTCTCAGCTTTACTAATGAGTACTCCAACATCGTGGGGGACGATTTTCTCATTGAATCAAACTTGGATCTTCTGGAGCTTCTAGAGAAGATACCTACTCTTAAAAAGACAATCCGTACGGAAAATATATATAGTCACGTCTTTTCTGAAAAAATATTTAATTTAGAATCGAAGGCCTTAAAATTTGTACTGTACTTTATGACATCTTTTCATAATCTAGACAACTTGGCTAATGATTACCAGAAAGTTTTTACGAAAAGAAAAAAAAATCAGTATGAATCTTGGGACAAAAAAGCGTATTTTAATCAGACAATCGCCGAAATTTATCGAGAAGATTTTTTATTTACTTTATTACTTGAGCTATTGGATTTGTCGATTAAACAAGAGAAAGGGCTAAGACTTTCCGATGTGAC
>DAIDKD010000318.1 GCA_027451065.1 Bacillaceae bacterium
AATTCCTAGTATTTGACAGGCACTGTAAAAAGATAAAAATGTGCGCGTAGAAGGTTGTACAAAATAGAGCATTGCTCGCTTATGATTAAATAAAGAAGCAAGATATTCTGCACCTTGCTTGCTCTTGGCTATGTCGCGAATTTTATCAGCTAAAGCGCAGTTTTCTTCAACAAAAGCCCTGTTGAGTTGCTGAACGTCAAGGCAGGTGATGAATATTTTTTACAATGGGGATACTGAATATAAGCCACCATGCAGCTGTTATCATAAACGATATTCGGTAAGCTGTTTCTATAGACATCGGAATGATATTTAACTGCGACAAGACAACAAGAATCATACATAAAATAAACGGTATCGTACTCCCTATATACCCTAAAGCAAAACCTAAGCTAGATACTCTATCCATTCGCTCGTTTTGACTCACATCAACTAAGAAAGCATCATAGAAGATATTAGCCCCTGAAAAACCGATTGCTGTAATGATGTAGACGAATAGCAAAAGAAACCAAAGATGACTCGGAACAAAAGTTAATGCTACCGTAGATACAATTCCTGTGAATAAGAAAAAGTTGAAAAACATTTTCTTTTTTCCTTTATAATCTGCTATCGTTCCGAGAATAGGAGCTAGAAGAGCAACGATAATCGTCGCAATTGAGTTTCCAAATCCCCAATATGCGTTAGCCGTAACAGCAGCATCAGCTACTCGACCTTCTAATGCAGCCGTTGCGGAACTTAAAAAGTATAATCCCATAATAGTTGAGGTAATGGTCATTGTGTAGGCTGAATTTGCCCAGTCATAGAAAATCCAGCTTATTTCCTCTTTCGTAAGTCCTTTAAGCATGGTTCATCTCCTTTATCTATCAATAATGGCTAACCTGTCCTAGAAAATGCAATTTTTCAACTTTCCCTTTTCGCGATTATTTCTGTTAAGACCCTTCCATCTGGACGTTCTAACTGAAGCCCCATCAAATTCGCCAGTGTCGGTGCGATATCGACTAATGACATCTGCTCAATCTCTACATTTCTTTTTATCCCAGGTCCTGAGGCAGAGAAAAACGTCTTATATCGCGGCTTATTAGGGTGATAGCCATGATCCGCCTTTATCTTTTTCGGTCTGTCATCCCAAGAATCAGTAAAATGAACACCTTCAACAGCTTCTAGCATATACTGACAATTTGGATCTGCTCCCTCTTTTATTGCCTCCTCTCTCGTAAATATCCGTTCAATTCCATACTGAGGATTTTCCTTAAGCTGATATAGTAACTCCCTCAGCCCATTTTCTTCAATTTTATACTTTGGATTAATATATATGTATGCACTTCCTCCGCAACCTTTACACAGTACCTTCCAATCTTTCAGTTTATTCCCGCTTATGTTCAAATAACCCTTTTCACGGAATACTTGATTGATTTTCACTTCCTTATTTACATCAATTTGTACATGATCTCCCAAAACAATAATTGTTGTTTCTGAATAGAGATTGCTGTCCTTTAAAGATTGGATAATTTTGGCGAAACGTTGATCCAGGCGCTTCATTGCGTCATAAGCTTCTTCGGAAAATGTTCCTGATTCATGGCGACACGAGTCTAAATCAACAAAATGAGCAAGTATAAGCTCAGGAGCCTTATTCTTAATGGTATGGATTACACATTCTGTCACAAAATCGTCTAATTCAGGTTGTTTTATTCCATCTAGCAAATGACCATAACGTCTAAATAATTCTAACAGAAAGCGAGGACTTCCATTCCTAAGCGAAACAAAAACTTGATTATCCCACGGTCTATTTGGGAAAATCTCTGGTATATTATATTGGATATTAGACTTAGCTGTTACCGGCCACAAAAAAGCACCGACCTTCATTCCCTTACGAATTGCCAAATCGTAAATGGTCTCCGCTTTAATATACTTTCGTTGCCAATACCAATCTGGTGACAAACGATTAGGCTGAACCAACGTGTTATTGATAACACCGTGATGTTTCGGATATTTACCTGTGATGATGCTTGTATGTGCAGCATATGTAACACTTGGGTAAATCGTTGAGACATTTGTACAGACAGATGCCTCCTTAAAAAATTCAGCAAGTGCTGGTAAGCTTTTCATATACCGAAAATCCTCACCACCTAGGGCATCAAATGATAAAATAACTACTCGCTTCGATAAAGACATTGCCATGCTCATCAAATACCTCCTATTAAAATTTATAATAACATCATATCACGACAACAGTTCATTTTCTTTAAATATTCGCACTTTTTTCATTTTCACTTTACTAGTAACTCCTCGGTAGCTAAATCAATGGAAACCCTCGTTCCTTTCCCTACCACAGAAGTAATTGTGATTTTATGGGATAATTTTTGTAAAATTCGCCGACTTAAAAACAAGCCGATTCCCGTTGATTTCTTATCCATACGACCGTTATAGCCGGTGAAGCCTTTTTCAAATATCCTTGGCAAATCTTCCTCTTGGATCCCAATACCTGTATCTTCAATAACAAGGGTTTTCTCGGTCTTTTTATCCATGTAGACAGAGATACTTCCTCCAACGTTTGTATACTTTAATGCATTAGACAACAGTTGTTCAATGACAAAAATCAGCCATTTTTCATCTGTCAAAATTGTACAGTCTATCTCCTCAAGATTCAATTTGATTTTTTTATTAATGAACATGGATGCATATTTTTTCGCAGCTTGTTTCACTATATAGTCAAGCTGATAATGCTTTAATAGTAAATCTGAAGACATGCTTTCGATTCGTAAATATTGAAGAACCATTTCTACATATTGCTCAATTTTAAATAGTTCCTGAGTCAGCTCTCTATGAAGAGATGCCTCTTCTGATTGTAACAAAAGTCTCATTGCGGCAATTGGCGTTTTAATCTGATGAGCCCAAAGTGTGTAGTAGTTAATAAATTCTGCGT
>DAIDKD010000319.1 GCA_027451065.1 Bacillaceae bacterium
AAGTTTGTCTTGCTCGTTTTTTGTTAATATAGAATTAACGTTGACGTTTCTTGTTTTGTTTAGTTTTCAAAGAACTTATTCGTTGCTCAGAAGCAACTTTTATATCTTATCATTCTTATTGATTCCTGTCAACAACTTTTTTTCTTTTGCGAAATATTGTTTCTCGAATCAACGTTTATAACTATAGCATATCGTACAAGACAATTGCAACATCTTTTTTCTTTTTTTGAAAAGGCTCTACGAAGTTACTATTATTGTTATTTTATTCAAGAAAGAGAATGTCGGACAATTGAGATGGCAAAAACCCTCCCTTGTCCGACATTGATTCATCTCATGACTGAAGTCACGAGGGTCCTCGGCTAAAAGCCTATATAATGAAATAGCGAATCCTACCCTCTATTCCATAGCCTCATCGTCTTCACCAGAACCTTCACTTTGCACATCGGCACCGGCTAAGTTCCCCTTGCTGACGCTTATCTCAACATGATCTTTCAAGCCGATGTATTGACCGTATTTAGACACGGAGACGATGGTTCCTTTTGGCTCACTTGAATCTATATACGTAACCGTGTAAGTAATGTTTGCTCCCTGTGATGTGAAATTATAAAAATATTCCGGAATATCTTTTTCTGATCCACCAACTAAATTATCTATATAGGGACGCCCTAAAGAATATATCACTGTTACTTGTAGCGAATCGCCAATTAGCTCTTTTCCAGCGGGTTCTGATTGAGAGATAACTTTTCCATAAGCGACATCTGAACTGTATCTTGTTTGGATTTGAACTTCCAAACCTAAATAACCTGCCGCTTCATCCATTGTGAGCCCATTAAAATTCGGTACGGTAACAGCGATTCCTAATGAGATAACGATGGTCATCTCATCATTTTTGGCTACTTTTTCACCAACTGCTATACTTTGAGAAATAACAGTATCAGACAAAATTGCATCAGAATCCTTCTCTTCAAATATTACTTTCACACCATTTTCTGAAGCCCAAGTTTCTACTTCTACTTTAGCCTTCTCAATAAAATTTGGCACGGTAATATTTTTTTCAAATACTTCTTCACCTTTAGACATATAAATAAGTAAGCCATCTTTTCTTGTATAATTCTCCTCTGTTATGGAACTATCCGTAAATTCGCTTTTGATAAACTTATTCTTATCTACTTTATCATTGTACTCCTCATTGATATTGACATTTAATGCTTTTACTTCCTGCTTCCACGCATACACTTCGGAAGTTGACATTTTTGAAAAATCCGGCAATTCAATCTCCTCATCAGGATTAGCTCCCATACTTACGGTGAACTTTAAAATAGAACCTTTTTGAATATTGGACTCAACCTCCTTACCTTGTGCGATTATGACTCCTTCATCATATTCAAGATTATATTCTGAGTATGTTTCAATAGTAATTTTATTTGCAAGTCCCCATGTTTTTGCATCATTGATGGAGGTTCCTACAAAATCTTTTACCGCTACTTGGTTCATCATTCGAAAAATAAGAAAAGCAAACAAGCACACGACTAAGGTCGAACCTCCAATAATTCCATAGCGAATAAGTTTTCTTTTATGATGATTTTCATCTCGCTCCATAATATGGTCTGAGCTGATCATATTTTTGCTATCATTTCCCTTAGTTGCTCGTGTCACCCTCGATGTCGCTTCTTCTTTTTTCTCTTGGACACTATTTTCCTTATAATCACTATTATCAAATTGCTTCAGGAAATTACTCATCTTGCTCAAACTTCCCTTTACTTAATCGAAAAGTCACATCTGATTGTTCAGCAATTTGTGAGGAATGAGTGACAACTATCACACACTTGTTATGCTCATGTGCAAGCTTTTTAAAGGTATCTACAATTTCTATTTCTATTTCTTCATTTAAATTTCCAGTCGGCTCATCCGCTAAAATCAAATCAACATTGGTAGCCAACGCTCTAGCGATAGCTACCCTTTGCTGTTCTCCCCCAGAAAGCTTATTAACAGTGCGATCTGCCTTCTCCTTACTAATACCCATATAATCAAGGAGATTGTATGCAACGTTTTCCTGTTCCTGCGGTAACTCATTATCCGTAATACTCATCGCAACCCGTACATTTTCCACTGCTGTCATGAACGGAATGATATTATACGCTTGAAAAATGATACCTATTTTGTTTCTGCGGTAGCTTTCAAAACCTATATCTTCAATTGCCTCATCTTCATATAGAATTTTTCCTGACTGAGGTTTGTCTAAGGCACTAAGTAGCGAGAGAAACGTTGTTTTTCCAGAACCTGATGCTCCTAGAATCGTATAAAAAACCCCTCGTTCAAATGTACAAGAAACATCCTTTAAAATAAATCGCTTATAATCACCATCTTGATAAAAGTAATTCACATTTTCTGCTGTTAAAAAACTCATTTTCCTCACCCTCTTACATCATAATTTTTTTCGGATTCAATCTGACAATATACACAATTGGCACAATAGTTGAAACCAATACCGCCCCAATTCCAACACCATAAAAAATAAGGATAGTCGTTACATTTAAAGATACATCATAACTTTCCATCATATCGTCTGTTGTGAGATTACTAGTGTAACCCATCCATACTAAACTAGAATACTCCACACCATTACTTTCTTCTTGTTGTGAAACGACATCATTTCTCAGCATGGTTTCAGAAATATTGCTAGAAAGCATGCTACCGGTAAATAAAGATAGTGTAATTGCTACTACAGCAACCACTAAGACTTCTAATACAATTTGTGAGATAACTTTTCCTTTTTTCTCTCCTAGAGCCAAATAAATACCAATTTCATGTTTTCGGTCGCGTAAAAATAAGGTGATTAATAAACTTAAAATCAATAAAGTAGCACCAATGGCAACCCATAACACAATAGACGATAACCACTGCAGTGACTCCATTG
>DAIDKD010000320.1 GCA_027451065.1 Bacillaceae bacterium
TGTTTAAAGACATAGAAATTGATGGGAATAGAATGATAGTTGAGCTCCTGCCAATGCGTCTTATAACTATTTCGGTTCGAATGAACCATTCGTAATTCGTATCGCCAACAAATTCTATTATTACAAAAAATATAATGTGATTCAGGAATTTTATTAATATCTGTACCTAAGAGTCAATAGAAATAAAAATGGAGCATTACACTTAGCCAATGCTCCATTTTTATTGCTATTTTTCCTGTTAGTCACTCAACAATATTGTGTCTATTACAATAAGAATTTCTCCTATTACAAATACATCATTGCTTTTTGCAAATTACATCTTACCATTTACGTGAAAATCCCTATTCATATTGAACTACCAGATTCTTTTCAGCTCGTAAATATCTAGTGCATGAATCACCGTACCGCCATCACGAGAGGACAGAACTAACCTTTTTCTCTCATCATTCGGGAAAACAAGATATGTAAGGGACTCTTCTCCATCATTAACAAAAACCTCAATAGATGAATGATCTATAAATATTCTCAATATAACTATATTATTAGTGTTCAACAAAGTTACTTCATCTTTTGCAGCAAAAGATGGACTAAAACCATGTGTACCTGAATTGGCACGGTCTACAAATACGCTCTTTCTTTCACCATCATATCCGATTACTGTCTTGCATGACGTGTTTTCTTCAGCAACGCTTAATTCAAAAATATTTTTATCCTTTGTTTCAAAAGAAACCGAAATCTCTACTGTATCACTATCAAGATGTTTTTCAATCACGTTTCCGTCTTCAATTACTTCATTTTTCCATGAATCATGTTTTTCTCTAAGCATTTCAACTTCTTTTACTACTCGCTGTTTTACCCGCACGCCTTCTTTCGTAGAAATAAGCATTAACTCCCTCGGTAAAGTCATCGCACCTCTCCATCCTTCAGTAGGTACAATGTTTGCATAGCGCCAGTTGCTCATCCAGGTAATATAAATACGCCTACCATCTTCCGCTGGTACATCAGACCAGCTTACTCCCGCGTAATTATCTCGCCCATGATCCAACCAAAGCACTGTTTCATCACTGTTGTCATTGATAAATTCTTTTCCATTAAATTTTCCAATAAAATATTGGGTTCTTGAACCAATTTCGTAGTCAGGATTATCTCCAATCCATTTGGAATCCTTTGTATCGTCCTTGTTACCTTTTACAGTTTTTACTCATTTAGGATTGGCAATTGTCACATTGATACAATCTTCCAGAAGATTAAAGATGGGACTTACACTGATTTCTATGCTGTTTTATAAGAGAACCTTGAGAAATCTCCAATAAAAATGCCTTACTCTCGCTATAACGACGTTCTTTTGTTCTTAAAAACCAAAGTATATTTTGAGTATACGCAATACCATAGATTTCTCTTTCTTCTCGTATAAATTCTCTTTCGAATCCATCTTTACAAATTCTCTTCACCCCTACACCTCTTATTTACCCATAAGTACAAAAAAGTGTGCTATATCAATTTTTATTGCCTACTTTAAAAAATAGAGTATAAGATTTATTATATTATTTGTAACCAAAACACGCGATTACCTTAATCCTTAAAAAAGGAATGTAAACAATTTTGTGTTGCGTGTTGAGGCGATTGAAATAGTTCCATAACTAATATGGAATCATAAACAAACAAAATATATTTAGATGAGGAGGAACAATAATGAGGTTTGGAATTATAGGTGCAGGAGTAATAGGGACAAATATCTCTAAAAAATTAGTTAAGAATGGACATGATGTCAAAATTGCAGAAACCCGAGGAATTGAACATTTAGAAGGAAGAGAGCTTGATGCAACACCTGCGAATTTAGAAGATGTAATAACAAATATTGATGTTCTTATCATATCTCTCCCATCCATTGTAGTGCCCAGCATTCGCAATATTGTAGATAAAGTTGGAGAGGAAGTAATCGTTGTAGACACTTCCAATTATTATCCTTTTAGAGACAGTAAGATTGAAGAAATTGAGAGCGGGATGGTTGAAAGTGTATGGATTTCAAATCAATTAGGTAGACCTATCATTAAAGCTTTTAACAACCAATTAGCTTATACATTAGAAAATAAAGGAACCCCCAAAGGGGCTAGTGGTCGTATTGCCTATGCGATTGCTGATGACAATCTTGCCGAAATAATTCCCCTGCTCCATATAGGTCACAGCATCGGGAGCCTCGAGGAACGGGAAGACTCAATCGATGACTGGTCGTATCTGATGCACTTCGATTACTCTGTTCATATCCTCCCGGCAGCCACCGTCAACCTCGCACAGAGTGGCGCCGCTATAGGTGAAATCGAGAAGGTTCGTGCCAGCGTATCATACGCGAGATGAAAAGTTGTGAATGAGGATAAAAGCTAAACTATGTTTCGTAAAATCAGCGAATACCCCATGTTAAGAAATAACCATATTTCTTCACTCTATTTTCTCACCAAACTTTTTTCCGTAATCCTCCATCAAATCGACTATTGGAATTAATTCTTTCCCTTTCATTGTTAAAGAATATTCAACACGTGGAGGCACTTCAGGAAAAACCTCTCGTTTAACTAATCCATCTGTTTCTAATTCTCTCAACTGTTTTGTCAGAGAACCTTGCGAAATGTCCCATAAAAATGCCTTAATCTCACTATAACGACGTTCTTTGTCTTTTAAAAACCAAAGGATAAGATACTTCCATCGTCCTGAAAGTATATTTTGAGTATACGCAATACCATAAACATCTCTTTGTTCCTTGATAAAATCTTTTCCAAAACCATCTTTACATATTTTGGCCATGTTTTTCCCCTCTTCTTCTAATAGTACAAAAAAGTGTACTATATCAATTTTTATTGCCTACTTTTAAAAATAGAGTAATGAAGATAT
>DAIDKD010000321.1 GCA_027451065.1 Bacillaceae bacterium
TGTTAGCATATTCGGATCAAGTGCTTTTGCACCAACAAGTCCAACTTCTTCACCAACAGTAATAATAAATTGGATATCACCGTGCTCTATGTTGTTTTCTTTGATGATACGAATAGCCTCAAATATCCCAGCAATACCCGCTTTGTCATCGGCACCTAAAATGGTTGTTCCATCTGTAACAATTACATCATCTTTAATAGAAGGCTTTACACCATTACCAGGTACTACTGTGTCCATATGGCAAGTGAAATAAATTGGGTCAATTCCCTCTTTATTTCCTTTTAAATTACAAATTAAGTTCCCAGCTCCATGACCAGTTTTGGCAGCTGCATCATCTTCAATTACTTCTACACCAAGAGCAGAAAATTTTTCTGTTAATACTTTTGCAATTTTTTCTTCATTTTTTGATTCAGAATCAATTTGCACTAATTCTAAGAATTCGTCAACTAAACGTTGTTTATTAACCATGTGAATCTCTCCTTACATCTCTGAAGTGCTTACATACATATATTAACATGAAAAAAATTTTTTTCAAAGCTTCATCTAGAAAACTTTACTGTAAGCTAAATTTTCATTGTTTCTTTCTTGATTATAAGATAAAATAGAAAAAACGTCTTTTTTGAGGTGACAGAAAAAATGAAACAGAAAAAAATACAAAAAATAGTAGTTTATGTGATGCTCGGTACGATGGTAGCATCTACTCTCATAGCTGGCTTAACATATCTCCTTTAAAGTAGAATCTCATAGAAAACGGATTTTGTGAAATGTATCTTCATTGATCACTTCACAAAATCCGTTTTCTATTTTTACATTGAATCCACCCGTATATCTATATCTTTCCCTTCACCAAATATGTGCGCCTCATTGATAAATACTGCTCCATTTCATAAACAAACTGCATAAGATATGCCCTATTTTCAAATTCCTCTACTGTCTTCGGTAAAGGGAGTTCCCTAAATTGTTGTCTCATTTCTTTCAATTGAGGGAGTGTAATTGATTCTTTGGCTTCTGGCCTCATTGAATCCGCCATACTATCAAGGAAATCAGCAATCATATAACTTTGTTCGTAGGTGGCAGAGATAATATCCAGGAGAGGTGTTACTCTTTTCATCACATCTAATTGCTTTTCTTTAGAAGAGAAATAACGATAGTATCTGCTATCAGTAGTCCACACACAATTTTGCATTTCACGAATTCCTAATTTTTTAGCGTTCTTAATCATTTCATCTGCTTTCCTAATTTCTTTTGAAACTCCTTTTACATCCTCTCCACGAATAGCCTGAGCCATTAGTATGAACAATCTTCGAAACTGTACATCTACTTTTTGTTGATAAGTTTCTAGTTCCTTATCAGCACTTGGCATATAGAAATTAACAGCAAGGGCGACACCAATTCCAATTACTACGAGAATGATTCTATCTACAATGAACCCAAGATTAATTTCAGGAGCATTATACAAATGAAACATTACAACAGAACTAGTCCCGATTCCCCCTGCTATTTTAAAACGTACCGCTATTGGTATTGTCACTAACAATACTAGGCCGATAACAATAGCATGCTGCCCAAATACAGTAAAAAAGAGGGACGCAACAATAATTGCTACCAAGCATGCAAAAAAGCGAGCAAATGCTGTTTCAAGAGATTTTTTCCACGTTGTTTGCATACATAAAATTGTTAGCATCCCTGCTGAACTAAAAAAATCCAACCCTAATATTTGTGCAAGGACAACAGATATAGTTGTACCAACAGCTGTTTTAATGGTACGAAAACCAATTCGCATATGATATTGCTCCTTATCTACAGTAAAACTTGTTATGTTTTTTCTAACTATTACTATTTAAACAAATTGTTTAAATATGTACAAGGTATTTTCTTCTATTTTCCTGAAAAAACATATAGCTAACAGACGTGTTGGAATTCAATAAAGCTGAAGCGCTCCGCTAATCATTCGCAGTTTGCTCCAGCTTTACGTTCATCTTTATAGTATTTTCTCCAAAAAATCTTGTGCCCGTTTTGATTTTGGAGTTGCAAAAAACTCTTGTGGTGAAGCATCCTCAACAATCTCACCACTGTCAAGAAATAAAATTCTATCAGCAACCTCTCTAGCAAAGCCCATCTCATGGGTGACTATTACCATGGTCATCCCTGAATCAGCTAAAGACTTCATTACTGTTAATACTTCTTTCACCATTTCTGGATCAAGAGCAGATGTTGGTTCATCAAACAGCATTACTTTCGGTTGCATTGCTAGTGCTCTTGCTATCGCAACCCGTTGCTTCTGACCTCCTGATAAACGCGAGGGATATTCATTGGTCTTTTCAGATAATCCAACCTTTTCAAGCAGGCCTTTCCCTAATTTCTCTGCTTCCTCCTTCGTTACTCCTCTAACATTTACTGGGGCGTATGTAATATTTTCTAACACTGTCATATGAGGAAATAAGTGAAAATGCTGGAACACCATCCCTATGTCCTGTCGGATTTTTAAGATGTCTACTTTCGGATTTGTAATTTCTTGCTTCTCAAACCAAATTTTCCCTTTCGTAGATGATTCAAGAGCATTTAAACAACGTAAAAATGTTGATTTCCCAGATCCCGATGGACCGATAATTGCTACAACAGATCCTTCCTCGATTGTAGTAGAAATATTTTTCAAAACTTCATTTTTCCCAAATGATTTACATAGATTCTCCGTTTTAAGCACTAACACTCAACCTCCTTTCCACATCTTTGCCAATCAGTGTAATAATTGTTACAAGTATATAGTAAATAATTCCAGCAAATAATAGAGTTTTCAATTAATCTCTTACACCCTTCAGCTATATCTTGCTCTTCTTTTGTAGAATATTCAAACTCTTGATTATTTGCAAAGAATA
>DAIDKD010000322.1 GCA_027451065.1 Bacillaceae bacterium
GGGCAAGAATAATGTTCGCTGAACAACAATTCTTCCTCTCCATTTACATCAACAAGGACACGTCCTTCACCTAGCGCTAAAGCACTTTCCAACGAGTCTGCCAAACGGGAACTAATCCCTTCTTTCATGACAATTCGATCTACAATTACTTCAATATTATGCTTTTTGTTTTTATCTAGGGAAATTTCATCAGTTGCCTCCATCATCTCCCCATCTACACGAATCCGTACATAGCCTTGTTTTTTTATTTCCTCTAACACTTTCACATGGGTACCTTTTCGCCCTGACACAATAGGAGCAAGAATCTGCATCTTTGTCCGCTCTGGATACTCCAACAGACGATCCACCATTTGCTCCACTGTTTGCGAACTGATTTCGATGCCGTGAGTTGGACAAACTGGCGTCCCGATACGAGCATATAATAAACGTAAATAGTCATATATTTCCGTCACTGTTCCTACTGTCGAACGAGGATTCCTACTTGTTGTTTTTTGATCAATAGAAATTGCTGGAGACAGCCCTTCAATCATGTCCACATCTGGCTTATCCATTTGCCCTAAAAATTGTCTTGCATAAGCAGAGAGTGATTCTACATAGCGTCGTTGTCCCTCTGCATAAATAGTATCAAAAGCCAAGGAGGACTTTCCCGAACCAGACAAGCCTGTTAATACAACAAGCTTGTCTCTTGGGATTTCAATATCTAAATTTTTTAAGTTATTTTCTCGTGCACCTTTTATCACAATTTTTTCCATTGCCATAAAACTTCATCACCCTTCTGCCTTCAGTTCCAATAATACATCACGAAGCTCAGCCGCACGCTCGAAGTCCAATGCTTTGGCTGCTTCCTTCATCTCTTTTTCGATTTGTGTCATTACTTTTTCCCGTTCTTTTTTCGTCATTTTCTTCTTCGGTTCTTTTCCTGTGTAGCTCTCTGTTTCTTCTGCTACTGATGTTGCCGCAATCACGCCACGCACTTCTTTGTGAATGGTTTGCGGTACAATGCCATGTTCTTTGTTGTAGGCTTCTTGAATACCACGACGGCGATTAGTTTCCGTAATAGCTACATCCATAGAATTGGTCATTTTATCAGCGTACATAATAACCTTTCCTTCAGCATTACGAGCAGCCCGGCCAATCGTTTGAATAAGAGAACGTTCAGAACGAAGGAAGCCTTCTTTGTCTGCATCTAAAATTGTTACCAAAGAAACCTCTGGAATATCCAGCCCTTCCCTAAGCAGGTTAATCCCTACTAAAACATCGTACTTCCCTAGGCGTAAATCACGAATAATCTCAATACGCTCTAATGTTTTGATTTCAGAATGCAAGTAATTTACTTTTATCCCAATATCCTTTAAGTAATCTGTCAAGTCTTCTGACATTTTTTTCGTCAGCGTTGTAATTAACACTCTCTCACGTTTCTCTATTCTTGCCTGAATTTCTCCTATTAAATCATCAATTTGTCCTTCAATCGGGCGCACCTCTATCACTGGATCTAACAAACCTGTCGGACGAATGATTTGTTCGGTCATATGTGGACAATGCTCCAATTCGTAAGGACCTGGTGTTGCAGATACAAAAATAGCTTGATGTAGTTTCTCCTCAAATTCTTCAAAACGAAGTGGACGATTGTCCAAGGCGGACGGTAAGCGGAAACCGTGGTTGACAAGCACTGACTTTCTCGCTTGGTCACCGTTGTACATACCGCGAACTTGAGGAAGGGTCACATGAGATTCATCAACGATTAATAAAAAATCTTCTGGAAAATAATCTAACAACGTATAAGGCGTTACTCCCGCTTCACGTAATGTTAAATGACGGGAATAGTTTTCAATTCCTGAACAGAAACCCATTTCTCTCATCATTTCCAAATCATAACGTGTCCGTTGTTCTAGTCTTTGCGCCTCTAATAACTTTCCTTCATCTCGAAATACTTTCAGTTGCTCTTCCAGCTCTGCTTCGATATTCTTAATAGCCACTGTCATTTTCTCTTCACGGGTAACGAAGTGAGATGCTGGGAAAATAACGATATGGTTGCGCTCTGCCATTACTTTTCCTGTTAACGCATCAATTTCGCGAATTCGATCAATTTCATCACCGAAGAACTCAATCCGTACACATTGCTCATCTCTTGAAGCAGGAAAAATTTCCACAACATCTCCACGTACACGGAAAGTTCCCCGTTGAAAGTCAATATCATTTCTCGCATATTGAATGTCTACTAACTGACGCAACAACTCATCTCGCCCCTTTTCCATTCCAGGACGTAAAGAGACCATTAACTCTCGATATTCTTCAGGTGAACCTAAGCCGTAAATACACGATACACTGGCAATAATAATTACATCATCTCGCTCAAACAATGAAGACGTAGCGGAATGTCGCAATTTATCAATTTCGTCATTAATTTGTGCATCTTTTTCGATAAATGTATCAGTCTGAGGAACGTAAGCCTCCGGTTGATAATAGTCATAGTAACTAACAAAATATTCTACTGCATTATTAGGAAAAAATTCTTTAAACTCACTGTATAATTGTCCTGCCAATGTTTTATTATGAGCAAGAATCAATGTCGGCTTTTTCACTTCTTTAATAACATTAGAGACAGTAAATGTTTTTCCTGTCCCAGTCGCTCCTAATAATGTTTGATATTTTTTTCCGTTACAAACCCCTTCTACAAGCTCAGCAATTGCCTTCGGTTGATCTCCTTGAGGTTTATAGTGAGATACCAGTTCAAAATCCTGCTTCATCGTCCCACCGTCCATTTCTTTTATAAATTATCCTCTCATTATAACATATTTCACAAGATAAACAAACGAGTGTTCTAAGCATAGAGGAG
>DAIDKD010000323.1 GCA_027451065.1 Bacillaceae bacterium
TTTTATCCCAATCTATTTCACTTAAAAGAAGTTTACGACCATAGGGAACGTATGTATTTTTTTCTACTTGCAGATACTGTTCCTTCGTAATATTATGTTTCTCCAAAACTTGCTCTAAAGTGTTGTCCATAGCAATGTCTGCACGGTAGGCTTCTGCATATGGTAAAAATTCTGGTTTTTCTTCCAGATGCCCTTTTTTCAGATCGATGAGCGCATGAGCAACTTGGCGAGTAATATGATTGTCAAAATAAATGATGAATGCAGACTCTAGCGGTAATGATTCCAATTTTTCCTGCGGTATTTGCTCATGAACTTTCTTTAACTTTTCTGACAAAGTATTATCTCTAATCGAATTTTCAACTGCATATAGCTGCAAATGAGTTAATGCCAGATAGCTTTTTATTGATAAACTTTGTTGTTTCAGCAAATAAGCTACATTTCCAATAAATGCATATGTCATCTTGTGCAACGGGTCTACTTTTAAAGCTTCAATAAAAGTTGCTTTCGCCGCTTCCAAAGCCCCGGATTTCATAAGGAATAATCCCTTTTTTAGTAATTCATCTCTCATTTTTATTATTTCTGTTTTATTCTTGCTCATGATGTATCCTCCTGTTTCGAAAAAGCACTTACAATGCTTATATACTACCTATTTTAAAGTAAACGTACCATTAATACAAGAAGAATAATATCACGAGCACGACAAACGCATGAAAGTTTCTAACGCTAGTTAGTAGCGTATCATATATTTTTTTGATTAGTGAGGGGACACGAGAGATCGGTTCTTTCTCAACATTAGGTATTTTGAATTTCCAAAGCACAAGATAGGCGCTTTAAATAAAAACATTTAGCAAGCAAACTGAAAAGCTTTATCTCGGTTTGCTTGGAGGTCACTGAAAAGTCTCTATGCAGAGAAAAAGAAGTCGATGACCTACTGCATATTGGTCATTAACTTCTTTTATTCACTTACATATTGACAGCAATGCTCAACATTTTCAAAAATTATTACTTTTTCAGTGCACTCGTTTGCTTGCGCCTATTGCCTAAGTAGGTGAATTTGGTGAATCAGCAAGATTTTTCTTCACTCCCTCTATATCGTTTGGTTTTAATTTTTTTCATGCGTTTGTCGTTTTCCACAGAAGGGCTCTAGATACCTAGAGCCCTAAATTTATTGAGATAGTTCACGATAAAAATAGCGCTTACATATCACTGCCTAATAAACACAAGGAAGAATCCTCTTGCATAACAGCTTTATGCAATCTTTCCCCTGTCAACTCCAACACAGCCCCGCTATTGATCCAATTTTCGAACAATTCTTTGTGTATCTTAGATTCTGTTCCTCTCACCTTATCATCATATGTTAAAAAATAGACAAATTTCTCATTCACATCTACAACATCGCGCATCCGGTCATCCTTCTTCCAGCTTTGTCCTTTTACAATATCACCTTTGTACTCAGTACCATCAATACATTTATACATACAAGCGCCCCCTTTTTATTAATTTTCAAAATAATTTCTATCTTCTTTTATTTTATATCAAAAGATACTACTTGTGAATATGTAATATTCTAAATGAAAAAGAAAAAGAAAGAGTGTGAAAAATCAAATTAAAAATATCACGAAAACTATTCACTTCTCGGATCCGAGTAACTTGTTTTTATCCAACAAGTGAAATTATTGTCTATCTATATCTTTTATCTTTGCAATTGTATCTTTTGTTTTGATAAGTTCAGTAGTACTCACATCATAATAAAAACTAATCTGCTCCATCGTACCGCCTGATTCCATCTCCTCTATTGCAGTCTGCACTTCCTCATATGTTGCAGATGCACCGTTTAGCGTGTCACTTTCCCCACCAAAACCATACATATAACTAAGAACAGATATCATTTCTCCATTTTGCAAAGTATAATAATTTCCCATCTTCATCTCGTATTTTTCTACTAGATAAACATTCCCATCTTTTGATAAAAATGTAGTTTCCGGCGTAATATCTGTCCCAGGGTTGCTGACTTCGGATTCCTCCAATAATACGACAAGGCCATTATCATACCCATAGATTATTTGCCTGTTCACCCAACCCTCACTTCCATCTGCATAGGCACAATACAATTCATATGTTCCATTTCCATCAAAATCAATAAGGCGAACAATACCTACACCTGTCATAACTTCCGCCCCAGTTATGTCATTCTCTTCTGCTTCAATAGCCCCTTCACCATATTGGTTGATAAGATTATTTATCACATTCAAATATGCTTCAGACCATGGGTTTTCTACATTTTCAAATTCTTCAGATTCTGTAACTTCTTCGGGCTCTGCAATTTCTTCTTTGTTTTCTTGAGATTCATTGGGCTGGGCAGACTCGTTTACATTGTTATTTCTGTTATTGTACACCACAAAAATGAAAAGTATCATCAAAGTAACAGTGAGTACTAACAATACAACTTTTCGCATCATTCTCCCTCCCATGCATGTCATCATTAATTTTCTATTATTATAGCACCTTAGTATACACTTTTGAAAATAATAACAAAAAGAGGGCTTTAAATATGGTATGTGAAATTTATGTTAAGGTTTGCACCGAGGATTCCAGTTAAAATTCCATTTTCTCCTGGCACATGAATTCTCGGTGTTGCTAGCGCAATTTTCTTTCCTAATGCCCGTGCTATTTGAACCGCTTCTGGATAATCTGTTGTAAATTCAAAATTGACCTTCTCGAGGAAAGATCTTGTCGATACAGGAAATTTTGTTAGTATTTCGGACTTATCCACAATTCACACCTTTTTTTGTTACTTAACTGTTACTTAGATGTTACTTAGAT
>DAIDKD010000324.1 GCA_027451065.1 Bacillaceae bacterium
CGCTCTTACTTATTTAATAATTGCTAATAATAAAACACGCGAGGTGTACATCAATGGAAAAAGGTACATTGCTTTATGAAGGAAAAGCCAAAAGAATCTACAGTACAAACGATGAAAATATTGTTTGGGTAGCGTATAAAGATAGTGCAACGGCCTTTAACGGCGAGAAAAAAGCTGAAATTACTGGAAAAGGTCGTTTGAACAATGAAATTACAAGTCTTTTATTCAGAAAATTAACGGAAGCGGGAATTGCCAATCATTTTGTAGATCGTATATCTGAAACAGAACAATTGGTCAAAAAGGTAACGATTATTCCTTTGGAAGTTGTTGTCCGCAACGTGATTGCTGGAAGTCTTTCCAAGCGTTTAGGAATGGAAGAAGGCGTGGAACTGGATGAAGCAATCGTCGAATTTTACTACAAAGATGACGCCTTAGGTGATCCATTGGTAACAGAAGATCACATTCGTGTGCTAAACATAGCGACACCAGAGCAGCTACAAACACTTCGTCAACTAGGTTTACGTGTGAATGAAGTATTAAAGG
This sequence comes from Bacillaceae bacterium, assembly GCA_027451065.1. Lineage (GTDB taxonomy): Bacteria > Bacillota > Bacilli > Bacillales > Bacillaceae_G > DAIDKD01. Next base: position 544 of record DAIDKD010000324.1, read on the forward strand.
AACATTTTGCTAGCTGTGATGTGAGATTAGTAGATTTTAAACTGGAATTTGGAATGTTAGAGGATGGAACGATTATTTTAGCAGATGAAATTTCACCGGACACGTGCCGACTTTGGGATGTATATACGAATGAAAAACTTGATAAAGATGTATTTCGTCGAGACTTAGGGAATATGATAGATGGCTATGAAAAAATACTAACAAAACTAGGAGGCGCATCATGTACAAAGTAAAAGTTTTCGTAACATTAAGAGAGAGTGTGTTAGACCCACAAGGAACAGCAGTTCAAGAATCACTGCACAATCTAGGATTTGATGAAGTGAAAGATGTTCGAATTGGAAAGTATATGGAGCTAGTAGTAGAGAGTGTTGCAGACATAGACAATCGTATCAAAGAAATGTGTGAAAAATTATTGGCAAATGTAGTGATTGAAGATTATCGTTACGAAGTTGAGGAGGTTGTGGCACAGTGAAATTTGCAGTTATCGTTTTTCCAGGGTCAAACTGTGATGTAGATATGTTTCATGCAATCAAAGATGGACTAGGAGAAGAAGTAGAGTATGTTTGGCATAATCAGGAAAATCTTGATGAATTCGACGCCATTCTATTACCAGGAGGCTTCTCTTATGGAGACTATCTTCGCTGCGGAGCGATTTCTAGATTTGCCAAGGCAATGACAGGAGTAAAAAAGGCTGCTGAAGCGGGCAAGCCAATCCTAGGAATTTGCAACGGATTCCAAATTTTAACAGAGGCTGGACTACTACCAGGTGCATTAATGAGAAATAAGCATATCAAATTTATGTGTCGAACAGAAAAGCTTCGTGTAGAGAATAATCAAACAATGTTTACATCTGACTATGAAGCTGGAGAAATTATCAATATTCCAATTGCTCACGGCGAAGGGAATTACTACTGTGATGAAGAGACATTACAATCATTAGAAGCAAATAACCAAATTGTCTTCCGTTATGAGAATAATCCGAATGGAAGCTTACATGATATTGCAGGAATTACCAACGAAGGCGGAAATATTTTAGGAATGATGCCGCATCCTGAACGTGCAGCGGATGCATTGTTAGGGAGTGCAGATGGATTAAAATTATTTACATCTATTTTGAAAGCATGGAGGGAAGCAAATGTTATTAACGCTTGAGCCAAACGCAACGCAAATCGAGGAACAAAAAATTTACAGTGAAATGGGAATGACTGATGAAGAGTTTGGAATGGTGAAAAACATTCTTGGTCGACTTCCTAACTATACAGAGCTTGGTCTATTCTCGGTTATGTGGTCTGAGCACTGCTCTTATAAAAACTCAAAGCCATTATTACGTAAATTTCCTACATCAGGGGAACGAGTATTACAAGGACCTGGTGAAGGAGCTGGAATTGTTGACATTGGCGATAATCAAGCAGTTGTATTCAAAATGGAAAGTCACAATCACCCTTCCGCAGTGGAACCTTATCAAGGCGCTGCAACTGGTGTAGGGGGTATCATTCGTGATGTATTTTCAATGGGTGCTCGTCCAATTGCTTCACTAAATTCTTTACGCTTCGGAGAATTGAACACACCGCGCGTGAAATATTTATTTGAAGAAGTAGTTGCAGGAATTGCTGGCTATGGAAATTGTATCGGTATTCCAACAGTAGGAGGAGAAATTCAATTTGACCCTTGCTATGAAGGAAACCCATTAGTAAATGCCATGTGTGTTGGTTTGATTAATCATGAAGATATTAAAAAAGGGCAAGCCCACGGCGTTGGAAATACGGTAATGTACGTAGGTGCTTCAACAGGTCGTGACGGAATTCACGGTGCTACTTTTGCTTCTGAGGAATTATCAGAGAGCTCAGATGAAAAACGTCCTGCTGTTCAAGTAGGTGATCCATTTATGGAAAAGTTATTGCTGGAAGCTTGTTTAGAATTAATTCACAGTGATGCATTAGTCGGTATTCAAGATATGGGCGCAGCTGGATTGATTTCCTCTTCATCAGAAATGGCAAGTAAAGCTGGAATGGGGATTGAAATGTATCTTGATGATGTGCCACAACGTGAGACGGGCATGACTCCATATGAAATGATGTTGTCTGAGTCTCAAGAGCGAATGCTAATTGTCGTGAAAAAAGGCCGTGAACAAGAAATAGAAGATTTATTTTCTAAATATGATTTACATGCAGTAACGATTGGAAAAGTAACCGATGACAAAATGGTTCGCTTATTCCACAAAGGAGAAATGGTGGCAGAAGTTCCTGCTGATGCTTTAGCTGA
>DAIDKD010000325.1 GCA_027451065.1 Bacillaceae bacterium
GGATAAGCAAGAGGTGAATGTTCAAGATAAAAAAAGTTCCCTGCTTTAAATGATACCATTACCCCAAATCCAATGAACATACATGCAAGAATTCCTCTCATAAGATAGCGAGTAATACTGTTATTAAATATTTTTAGTTTTTTTAGTGCTAGAGCCTCTACCTGTGCCAACGCTTCGGTTTCCATGCCCATCTCCCCTCTCCTGCTTTGTTTATTATTTAGATAAAGCTTCGATACAGAAGTATACAGTATTTTTCAGGAAAATTCTACTAATTATATGCATATTTTTTCAATTAATAAATGATGGGCAAACATTCGCACCGAAAGCGACCAGAAAAAGTGAGATTGTACTTGTTTTTTTAATACCCCGAGTCCTCTGAAGTAAAATTGTCCAGTAGTTTGTAATCGTAACGCTGCAATGGTTTTTCCGCTGGTCCTTCCATCACTTCTCCAGTGTAAGAGAATCGTGACCCATGGCATGGACAGTCCCAAGTTCGTTCACTATCGTTCCATGCAACCTCACATCCTAAGTGCGTACAAGTTGTATCGACAATATGTAATTTCCCTTCCCCATCTTTATACGCACCTTTTCTATGTCCTTTTATGTTGACAACTGCTCCCTCATCATTAGATAAATCACTTGCATGTGTTTTAGGAGATTCCAGTTTCCCTTTCACTAAATGACCGAGAATATCTGCATTCACTACTAAAAAATTTTTCAAACTTGGTTGTACAGAAAAACGTGAAGGTGTTTATATGCTTTGATAAGGATTTTTTGTTCTGAGAATTTTATCACGAAATAACATAGCAGCCACAATGCTATTTGTCATTCCCCATTTTCGAAAACCTGTAGCAATCAAAATATTGGACCGATTAGCAGAGATTTCTCCAATGTAAGGAATTTTATCAAGTGTGGTCAGATCCTGCGCTGACCAACGATAGAGAATATTATCAATTCCTAATGCTTCCTGTCCAAAATCTGCCAACGCTTTGTAATGCTCTATCATCTTCTTTCCTTGTCCAGTTTTGTGACTTTCCCCACCAATCAGAACTAGATTTTCTCCGTTCATTTCCGCCGTGCGAATGGAACGGATTGGATTTTCAGCGCTAATATACATGCCTCCAGGAAATGATTGTTTCGTTTTTGCTGCAATGACATAGGAACGATTTGCATACATTTTTGCAAAGTAAAGACCAATTCCTTCATAAAAAGGAAAATGTGAGCAAGACAAGACGAACTTCCCTGTAGCCCGTGCTCCATCGCGAGTAAGAACTGTCGGTTGTTCTTTCCCCTCTATATTTACAGCCGTCGTATTTTCAAAAACAAGACCGCCCTTTTCAACAATATCACCTAGCAAGTGAGTCAGGTACTTCACAGGATGAAACTGTCCTTGCTTCTTCATGACAACCCCCTTTTCAATCTTCATATCAAAAGGAATACTATCAATCATTTCACCGTCAATTCCTAGCTTTTGATAAGCTATTACCTCTTTCTCAAGTTTTCGTGCATACTCTACAGTGGTAGCGTATATATACGCATCTTGCTCAGTATAATCACAATCAATCTGATGCCTATTGATATTTTCTTTTATGAAGTGTAAGGCGGCTTCGTTGGCTTCATAATATAACCTTGCGTTGCTTTTCCCAAAATTTTCAATGAACTCATCATAAATCAAATGATGCTGGGCAGTAATTTTAGCCGTTGTATGCCCTGTCGTACCACTCAATACATTCCCTGCCTCTAAAATCGCAACCTTTACTCCCTCATTCGCCAGCAAGTAAGCAGAGACAATCCCAGTCATTCCTCCACCTACAATAATCACGTCAACTTGAATATCTTCAGTCATATTTGGAAATTTCGGACAAGTAACTGAATCTCTCCAATATGACTCAGGAAAATGAGGTAATTTTATATTTTTAAAATCATTGTCAGACACAACGTATCCTCCATTCATCGTATGGTGATGTTATCATTCCCAATTTATGGTAAATGATACAAATCTCCACACGCAAAAAAACTTTCTACCATAAAAGCATTTTCGTCTTTATGGTAGAAAGTTTGAAGCTATTTCTTTGACTTTTAATAAGATGGGACTTCCCAGCCATGAGTTTTAAAAACATCGAGATGATAATGAACAACTTGCTTCTCTTCTTCTCCACTTATTTCTTTATCAGCTTCAATTTCGTGGGCCTTTAGCAGAACATAACAAGTGTTGTCATCATAGTTGACGACCACCTCTTCTACTTCATGCTCATAAGGCTCTTTATACGCACTGTCTGCAATAAACATACCTACATGAGGAATCACATTGTTTTCAAACGTTTTAGACACTCCTCGATTTGTGTAGTTCTTCCCCTTTATCCCTACATATTGTCTCAATACTATTTTCATCTTCTCCACACCCTTCCTTTCCACAAGTTACACCACAAAAAATTCTTCGTGAAATTTTTGTGTATGCTGTATGCACTTTCATTGTAACAAATAATTAAATGGGGGACAACGAAGTATATTTCTTTATAGAAAAAACATTTTTTAGTAAAATAGAAATAGCTTCACAAGAGGGGGATTTGTTTTATGAGAAAAATTTGGGGAGTAATACTCTTATCCATGCTCTTGCTAACAGCATGTGAGGGGAATCAAACAACAGAGTTTTTTGGGGTGGAGGTGTCACAGGAAACAGCAACAATTTTAGAAACAGTGCAAGAATTAAATGTTCATATCATTGAACAGTTGACTATTATTGAAAAAGGAGAAGTTGCTAATACCAATTTCATGATAGAAAATATTGAGACTGTCAGCCA
>DAIDKD010000326.1 GCA_027451065.1 Bacillaceae bacterium
GGTTGCCAAACTTGAACAAATCATCATTGGAAGAATTGACAGCAGAAAGTTATGTTTTGATAAAGTATACAAAGAAAAGCGGAAGTGGCTTGCCCAGCTCGCGAAGGAAATAGGGAGGAAAGCATTAACGATGAAAAATGATATCCAAGAAGTGCTTATTACAGAAGAAGAAATACAACAGCAAGTGAAGGAACTTGGTGCGAAACTATCTGTAGATTATGAAGGAAAATTCCCATTAGTAGTCGGCGTACTAAAAGGAGCAATGCCGTTTATGTCTGACTTAATTAAGCGGATTGACAACCATCTAGAAATGGACTTTATGGATGTTTCTAGTTATGGAGCAGGCACTGTTTCTAGTGGTGAAGTGAAAATTGTCAAAGATTTAAACACTTCTGTAGAGGGAAGAGACGTATTGATTGTGGAAGATATAATTGATAGTGGCTTAACATTACATTACTTAGTGGATTTATTCCACTATCGTAAAGCCAAATCAGTGAAAATTGTCACCCTTTTAGATAAACCCACTGGAAGAAAAGTAGACATAAAAGCTGATTATTATGGGTTTGTTGTTCCGGATGCGTTTGTAGTAGGTTATGGATTGGATTATGCAGAAAGATACCGTAATCTTCCTTACATCGGTGTATTAAAACCAGAAGTATACTCAAACTAATGTTACACAGTTGTATGAAGATGTTTTTTTTATGTTAGAGTAGTAACTATATTGTGATAATGTGAGAGGAGGTTCAGAATGAATAGAATTTTCCGTAATGCGATTTTCTATTTGATCATATTTTTAGTAATCATAGGAGTGGTGCAGTATTTCAGCACTTCTGGTGGAGCAGTAAAGGAACTTACATATGATGAATTTGTTACGAGGTTGGAGAGTGGTGAGGTTGAATCTGTTGATTTCCAACCGAGAAACTCTGTATTTGTAGGAACGGGGCAATTAGATTCATATGCTGAAGAGGAATATTTTACAGTAAATATTCCAAATAGCACAGATATTATTTCAAACATCAGTACTATCGCTAGAGAACAAGGGGCTACATTGGACTTCCAACAAGCAGAACAAACGAACCCTTGGGTGCCATTTCTAGTCAGCATTGTACCGTTTATACTTATTGCGTTCCTCTTCTTCTTCTTAATGAACAATGCTCAGGGCGGTGGAAACCGTGTCATGAACTTTGGGAAGAGTAAAGCGAAGTTATATAACAACGAAAAGAAAAAAGTTCGTTTTCGTGATGTAGCAGGTGCAGATGAAGAAAAGCAAGAGCTAGTGGAAGTAGTGGAATTCTTAAAAGATCCACGTAAATTCACTGAGTTAGGCGCACGTATTCCGAAAGGGGTACTACTAGTTGGACCTCCAGGAACAGGTAAAACGTTATTGGCACGAGCTGTTGCAGGAGAAGCGGGAGTACCATTCTTCTCTATCAGTGGTTCTGATTTCGTTGAAATGTTTGTAGGGGTCGGTGCTTCACGTGTACGTGACTTATTTGAGAATGCTAAGAAAAACGCGCCTTGTATCATTTTTATTGATGAGATTGATGCAGTAGGTCGTCAACGTGGTGCAGGTGTCGGTGGAGGTCATGACGAGCGTGAGCAAACATTGAACCAGCTACTTGTTGAGATGGACGGATTTAGTGGCAATGAAGGGATTATTATTATCGCTGCTACAAACCGTGCTGATGTATTGGATCCAGCGTTATTACGTCCAGGCCGTTTTGACCGTCAAATTGCAGTAGAACGCCCAGATGTTACTGGTCGTGAAGCAGTTCTAAAGGTCCATGCACGAAACAAACCATTGGATGGAGCGGTAGACTTAAAAGCAATCGCCCAACGTACGCCAGGATTCTCTGGTGCTGATTTAGAAAACCTATTAAACGAAGCAGCTCTAGTAGCAGCTAGACAAAATAAGAAAAAAATTGATATGACGGACATTGATGAAGCAACAGACCGTATTATTGCAGGTGTTGCAAAGAAAAGTCGTGTTATTTCTGAAAAGGAACGAAATATTGTTGCTTTCCATGAAGCAGGACATACTGTTATCGGAATGGTATTGGACGATGCAGATGTGGTGCATAAAGTAACAATTGTTCCCCGCGGTAAAGCAGGCGGATACGCAGTTATGTTGCCGAAAGAAGACCGTTACTTTATGACGAAACCAGAGTTGCTGGACAAAATTACTGGCTTACTAGGAGGGCGTGTAGCGGAAGAGATTACTTTTGGCGAGGTAAGTACTGGCGCTCATAATGACTTCCAACGTGCCACAGGTATTGCCCGGGCAATGGTTACGGAATATGGTATGAGTGATAAGTTAGGACCATTGCAATTTGGTAAATCTCAAAGTGAAGTGTTCCTAGGAAGAGACTTTGGTAATGAGCCAAGTTATAGCGACATCATCGCTCATGAGATTGATATGGAAATGCAAGCTTTCATCAAAGAATCTTATGAACGTGCAAGAAAAATTTTAACAGACAACAAAGATAGACTTACATTGATTGCAGAAACACTTCTAAAAGTAGAAACACTCAACGCAGAACAGATCCGCTCCCTTTGGGATAACGGTAAACTTCCAGAGGAGCCGGTTGCAACCATTCAAGCTGAAGATGTGAAAGTAACTGTTACTTTAAAAAAAGAAGATAACGAAGGAACTTTAGATGCTGTTGAAAAAAGAATGAAAGAATCTTTAAAGCAGGATTCTGAAAAAGCTGATTTAACAGAAGAACCAAAGGAATAAGCATGTAGAAAAATATAGCTG
>DAIDKD010000327.1 GCA_027451065.1 Bacillaceae bacterium
GTTAGGAGCAGCCCATGCTAACAGTCCTCCGCCAATTCCAACATACCTCACCCCGAAAAATGCTACATAGAGAGGGTAGCTTAAGATAGACATCCCTATGACAGCTGGTATCGTTAGAAATAGAATAATTTGATAAACTTGTGAAATCTGTCGTTGCAACTTCTTTTTATCATTATCTATGTATAGCTTCGTAATTGCCGGAACTAGAGTAATGCTAAATGCTGTTGCAATAATTACTGGAATATTACTTAATTGCCTTACGTCCACATTCAATACCCCAAAGGAGTCTTCCGCAATATCAGCCAGTCCAGCATATGACATTGCTTGGTTAAACGTAAGAGAATCTATTAGCTGGTATAGAGGGATAGTCATTCCTACTAGTACAAAAGGAATAGAGGACAAGATAATCTCTTTGTACATTTCCCAAGTAGAAAGAGTAATCCCGCTAGCATCTGTTTCTGCTAATGCCTGCAATTCTCCTCTTTGAGAACGCCAATACCAGACTAAAACAATCAACCCTCCAATTGCCCCAACAAAAGCAGCGAATGTTGCCCAACCCATAGCTGTTGCCATTTCTCCACCTGATACTTGTAAAACGTAATAAGTAGCTCCTAATAAAAAGGCAATTCGAACGATTTGTTCTACTAATTGAGAAAGAGTTGTCGGCATCATTTGTTGAAACCCTTGGAAATAACCGCGAATAATACTTTGTACTGGTACAACAAGCAGCGCAATAGACGTCATTCGAATAACTCTAGTAATATCTTCTACCGTATTCCCTGTTGTATCATCAAGGGCTATCTGCGCTGCGAGAACTGGCGCCAAAAAGAATAAAATAAGAAAAGCAAGTAAGCCTGTTAAACTCAGTAAAATAATTCCTGAACTAAATATTTTTCTACTTGTTTTATATTGTCCAAGTTCATTATATTTTGAAACGAACTTCGAAACTGCCAAAGGAACTCCACCTGTTGCAACACTAAGAAAAATCGTATAAGGAATGTATCCATATTGGTACAGTGCCGCTCCAGATCCATCTACCATTGTGCGAAAGGGAATGATATACATAATCCCTAAAAATCTTATCAAAAACGTACCTGCTGTTAAAATAAACGTACCTCTAAGTAATTTTGAATCAGACATTATGACCTCCTGTATAATCACCAATCTAACTTTTGTATTGTAACATAAAAAATTCTTTTCATGTATTGTAAAAATAAAAAATTCCGTAAGGATGTGAAAATAGGAAAAGTCGCCTATCTTCACATCCTTACGGAAAAGACACCATTTCAGATACATCAAAGCCGATGTTTTCTTTCGTTGTCTCTCTCTACCTTCCATGCCTTATCTCTTTTTTCTATTCCTTTTTGTGCGTATTGAAATGGATCGATCAGTACTGATGATAAAAGCGTACTGATTGCTGCGCTTGCTACTCTTCCAGCTAGAAATATTGTTTTATTATTCTTCATCCCTCTCACCTCATATAGCAACATATGTAGGAAAGAAAAAAGATGACCATCTTGATTTGAGAAATGGTCATCCTTAGTTCACAAAAATCATCTTTCTTATTCCTCTTTTGCGGAATTATAGCTATAATATGCCAGGTTGATAATGAATAGAAAATACCCTACTAAAACCCCTGTAGCAAACGTCCACATAATAAGATTGTGTCCCAATTGATTCATGAGCATTGCTCCTAAAATAACTGCTGTTGCCCGAGTTGCCATGCCTAAGGAAAGAAATTTCTTTTCTCCCTTGACGGCATTTTCTGTTATTTTTTCTATTTTTCTAGCTAACAGCCACATACAATAAAAACCAACTGCGAGACCGATTCCCATTCCTTTAAAATGGTGATTGTATGCAGAGGCAAGGTATCCTAAAAGGCAAATAGCAAATAATACAAGTAGTTGTATTTTATATAATCGAAAAGATTGATTTATCATGTCCACTTCCTACTTTCATTTAAGGTCATCGCAACATGTTAAGATAAGTTTTTCTGATAACAATCCACTATGATATTTTTATTGCTGTTCTTCTTCGCAAAAAAAGAAAATCCAACAGATTCCCAAAAACTCTTAGCACGAATATTTTCCTCTATTACACCTAAACGAATTGCTGTTTTCTCCAATTGCTTCATTTGCTCTTCAAAATAATAATAGGTATTACTTCCGTAGCCATACCCGTGGTAATCACCGTGAATCATCAAAAGTCCAAGCCACGGATAACCATCTTTTTCATTTCTTTCCAAATAATCAATCAATCCAATATAAGTTTCATCGGCTTTTACAAAAAAGCTGAGCGTCTCTCCACAAAATTCATCTTGTAATTCTGAAATAGATGGAAGGTGTCCATTGTATACAAATTGACAATATTCAGGGTTAGAGCGGAACATTTCTTGCACAATATCTAATGTATCAATAGTGATTTTTTCTAATGTTATTCCGAATTTGTTCATCTGCACTATTTATTCCCCTTCTTCATTCTCATATCTCATACAAATTTTAGCATTTAATAAATAGGTTGTCTAATATTCAGGAAAACCACCATTGCCAGTGTAGATTTTTTTGTAGTAAGATGGGAAGATGAAGGAAACTATAATTAGGTTGGTGGAATAAATGAATTATGACGTAATTGTTATCGGCGGAGGTACTGCCGGACTGATGGCAGCAATAACAGCAGGTGAATATGGCGCCAAAGTACTGTTGATTGAAAAGGGCAATAGACTAGGAAAGAAGCTGTCTATCTCAGGAG
>DAIDKD010000328.1 GCA_027451065.1 Bacillaceae bacterium
ATTGATATTCCTGTATGTTTATATTGTCAGTTTTTGCTGAGGCTGGGTCAATAGGGCGTTTTTTGCCTTATTGACCCAGCCTCAACCTCAATAGAAAGAAACAAGGAGAAAAACCAATGGTAGAATTATACGATGATGAGCGTCTTGATTATTTGTTAGGAGAGGAATTAAAGATTATTCAAAGTCCATCTGTGTTTTCCTTTTCTTTAGATGCCGTCTTGCTGTCTAAGTTTACCCATGTCCCAATTCGGAAGGGGAAACTAATTGATTTATGTACGGGAAATGGTGTGATTCCTTTATTTTTAAGCACAAGAACAAATGGTGAGATAATGGGAATAGAAATCCAAGAGCGTTTATATGAGATGGCAACAAGAAGCGTAGCCTTCAATAAATTAGAGGAAAGGGTATCTTTGCTTCATGGGGATATAAAGGATATGCCCCGAATACTTGGAAGACATCAATTTGACGTGGTTACTTGTAATCCACCCTATTTTGAGTCGTTGCCCACATCTGAAAAAAATCCCAATGAACACTATGCAATCGCTAGGCATGAGATAAAATGTAATTTGGAAGATGTTGTGCGAGTAAGTAGCCAATTGGTGAAGCAAGGTGGAAAGGTTTCTCTCGTCCATCGTCCAGAACGCTTATTGGATATAGTGATGTATATGCGAGAATATGGAATTGAACCGAAGAGAATACAGCTAGTATATCCCAAGCAAGGGAAAGAAGCGAATATCTTACTTATTGAAGGGATACGTGATGGAAAGAAAGGCCTGAAAATTTTACCTCCATTTATTGTGTATCGTGATGATGATACTTATACAGCAGAAATGAATGAGCTTATTTATGGAAAATAATCACTATATGTATGTAGTTGAATGCAATGATAAAACATACTATACGGGTTACACAAATAACTTGGAGAAAAGAATAGCTATGCACAATAATGGGGTCGGAGCAAAGTATACACGAGGAAGAACACCTATTTCTCTTGTATACTTCGAGGTGTTTACAACGAAGCGGGCGGCAATGCAGGCGGAATATCAATTCAAGCAACTAACAAGAAAGCAAAAGCAAGTCTATATAGAAAGCAGGGACAAAGATGCAAATACAAAAAAGCTTTCAAGCTCATAATACAGGGACACTTCACTTAATTCCAACACCGATTGGAAATTTGGAGGATATTACTTTTCGTGCCTTAAGAGTGCTGAAAGAAGCAGATGTGATTGCAGCGGAAGATACTCGTCAAACGAAGAAGTTATGCAATCATTTTGAAATTGCAACACCGCTTATTAGTTATCATGAGCATAACAAAGAGAGCAGTGGTCATAAATTAATCGAAGAACTAAAGAGTGGGAAAAATATCGCCCTTGTCAGTGATGCGGGAACCCCGTGTATTTCTGATCCAGGCTATGAGCTAGTTGTACAGGCATTGGCTGAAGAGATTCCTGTGGTACCTTTACCAGGAGCAAACGCGGCTTTATGTGCTTTAATATCCTCTGGATTACCAACTCAACATTTTTATTACTATGGCTTTTTAAAGCGGAATAAAAAAGAAAAAAAAGAGGAGCTTCAACATGTAAAAGGGATTCGTGACACACTTATTTTCTATGAGGCTCCTCATCGACTAAAAGAAACGTTACTGGCTATCCAGGAAGTATTAGGAAACCGTCGTATCGTTCTTTGTCGTGAATTAACGAAGAAATTTGAAGAATTTATTCGTGGAACAGTGGAAGAAGTGCTGGTTTGGTCACAAGAAGAAACGATTCGTGGTGAATTTTGTATCATTATTGAAGGAACGATAGAGGAAGAGGAAAGAGTTGTCTGGTGGGAATCGCTCACTATGTTAGAGCATATTGAGCACTATCTGAAAGATGACATACCATCGAAAGAAGCAATTAAAATGGTTGCCAAGGAAAGAGGGCTGCAAAAAAGAGTTGTGTATCAGGAATATCATGGTAAGTAGTAGGTTGCTTACCAAAAAAAACAATTCTTACATTAGGAGATAAGAACATGAGAGAGTATCGAATCGAAAAAGATTCTTTAGGAGAAAAGAAAGTACCATCAGCAGCTTATTATGGTGTTCAAACGGTGAGAGCGATTGAGAATTTTCCAATTACAGGTTACCACCTAGATGAAGCGTTTATCAAGGCGATGGCAGTTGTGAAAAAAGCAGCCGCTCATGCTAATGCAGAAGTGAAGCAGTTGGACCGTAAAATTGCTGAAGCGATTATGAAGGCTGCCGATGAGGTATTAGGTGGAGAGTGGCAAGAGCAGTTTCTCGTTGATCCAGTTCAAGGTGGAGCAGGAACATCTGCCAATATGAATATTAACGAAGTGCTTGCCAATCGAGCATTGGAGCTTATTGGTGAAGAAAAAGGAAATTATCAGGTTATCAGTCCGAATACACATGTGAATATGGCTCAGTCAACCAATGATGCGTTGCCGACTGCCGCACATATTGCGATACTTACTAGGTTGGAAGAGTTGCTTCCTGTCATGGAAGAGCTATACGAACAGTTTGTGCAGAAGGCAGAGGAGTTCGATGATGTAATCAAAATGGGACGGACTCATTTGCAAGATGCAGTTCCAGTTCGATTAGGTCAGGAGTTTAAAGCATATTCACTATTAGTGAAGCGAGATATTAATCGTATTTGCACAGCACGTAATCATTTTTATGATGTCAATATGGGAGCAACTGCCATAGGGACAGGCTTAAATGCTGATACCAATTATATTGAAAAGGT
>DAIDKD010000329.1 GCA_027451065.1 Bacillaceae bacterium
CTTCTTTCACATTTTCAACAGCTTCTTCAAGCTCCATAATATCATCTTCAATGGAATCCCATTCTCTTTGTTCCTGATAAGAAAGACGTCTTTTCTTCTGTTTCGGTTTTTCCACTGTTTTATCTACTTTTGTTGGCGCTACTACTGTTACAGTGTTTTTTTGTTTTTCTAATAAATCTGTATACGCACCAAAATAAGTGGATATTTCCCCTTCTCCTTCAAAAACAAGCAGCTCATCTACTACTTTATCTAAGAAGTAACGATCATGAGAAACAGTGATGACAACCCCAGGAAATGTTTCTAAATATTCTTCCAGTACTGTCAATGTTTGAGTATCCAAATCATTAGTAGGCTCATCCAGCAGTAATACATTAGGTTCTTTCATCAATAGACGAAGTAGATACAATCTGCGGCGTTCTCCACCTGATAATTTACTAAGTGGTGTTCCGTGCATATAACTTGGGAATAAGAAACGCTCTAGCATCTGTGAAGCCGATATGGTTCGTCCATAGGTCGTGTGAACAACTTCCGCTTCCTCCTTGATGTATTGAATCATCCGCATCGTTAAGTCCATATTCTCTGTTTCTTGGGTATAATAAGCGACATTCACTGTCTGTCCTACTTCTACTTCCCCACTATCTGGCAACATTCTTCCAGCTAATATATTTAATAAAGTAGATTTTCCGCTACCGTTTTTCCCGATAATACCAATTCGACTTTGCGGTTGAATAATGTATGTGAAATGATCTAGTATTTTTTTCGTACCGAAAGATTTGCTGACGCCTTTCAGTTCCAATACTTTTTTCCCTAAGCGGCTGCTAGATAGAGAGATATCCACTTGTTCTTTGTCTATTGGACCGTCTTGTTTCTCTAACTCTTTAAAACGGTCAATCCTTGCTTTTTGCTTGGTAGTACGTGCCTTTGCACCACGACGAATCCAAGCAAGTTCCCGTCTAAATAAATTCTGTCGTTTTTGCTCTGCTGCTAGTTCTTGTTCTTCTCTAATTGCTTTTCCTTCAAGAAACGTACTGTAGTTTCCTTCATAAAAATATAGTTTACCACCGTCTAATTCAATGATGCGATTGGTCACTCTATCTAAAAAATAGCGATCATGAGTTACAAATAAAAGAGCACCATTGTAGCGTGCTAAATATTGCTCCAGCCATTCGACTGTTTCATGATCTAAGTGGTTTGTAGGCTCATCTAAAATTAATAAATCAGGAGCTTGAGCAAAGCATTGAGCCATAGCTACTCGTTTCCTTTGTCCACCTGATAAATTCCTCATTTTTGCTGTCAAGTCATAGATGCCTAACTTTGTCAACATAGCCTTAATATTAGCACTAGTATCCCAAGCGTTCATGGCATCCATTTTTTGTTGCATCGTGAATAAGTTTTGTTGCAAATTATCATCTAACGGGTTTTTCTCTAAAGCAAGTACAGCTTCTTCATACTGGCGGAGTATTAGCAACATAGGGATATCTCCTTTAAATACTTGCTCTAATACTGTTGCTTCTTCATCTACTACTGGATTTTGAGATAAGTAGGAAATAGTATAATCCTTGGATGTCACAATTTGCCCACTATCCAGTTCGTCTATTCCTGCGATAATTTTTAACAGAGTAGATTTCCCTGTTCCATTAATTCCAATGAGCCCAATTCGCTCGCCTTCTTTGATGCTAAAAGAAATCTCTTGAAAAAGGTCCTTTTCCCCATAGGACTTTGATATATTTTCTGCCGTTAACATTTTCATCACTGTTCATTCCAATCTTTCGTTATCTTCTTTTCCCAGCAGGTTTCTCTTTTTTCGTAGCTATCACTGTTGCTTCCTCTACTAATTTGCCAGCAACAATTTCCTTTTTCTGAGCACGATAGCCCATTTTTCTTGTGTACTGCCACAACTTCTTCTCTTGATATGTTGTCACGAAAGAAAGAACTGTTCCTGCCTTGCCCATGCGACCTACACGACCAGAGCGATGAATGTATTGTTCTACTTTATCTGGTAAATCTAAATGAATCACATGTGTTAATCCTTCTATATCTAACCCTCTTGCAGCGATATCTGTCGCCAATAACAAATCTAAACGACCTTCGCGAAACTGTCGCAATGTTTTTTCCCGTTCTTGCTTTTTTTCTTGGGCATGTAGAACGCCTACTTTTACTTTTCGATACTTTAACTTCTCCGCTATTTCATCAAGACGAAATGGATCATTTAGAAAAGCAAGAGCTTTTACACCATCCATATGAACAATTTTTCGTAAATTATCCAGTTTCTCACGAAGAGGGCAGACAATATACATATGCTCAACAGCGCTCAATGCTTTCTTTTCTACACGTTCGACAATCGCTTCTTGCGCTAAGCCTTCAGCGACATTTTGTACTTCATGAGAGATTGTAGCAGAAAAGAAAACAACTTGGCGGTCTTTTAACGTTGTTTTAATAATGTCACTAGCTGTTTGAACTGCATCACTTTGAACTAGTTGATCAAATTCATCAAATACAATGGTCTTTACTTCATGCATTTTGATTTTTTTCCCTTTAATAAGTTCCAACACTCTTCCTGGTGAACCAATTAAAATTTGCGGTTTTTTCTTCAACTTCTCTACTTGACGCTTTGTATCCGCTCCACCAATAAAAGTTGCCGAAGTAATACCTGATCCTTTTGTAAATGTTTGGATTACTTGATGAATCTGCATCACC
>DAIDKD010000330.1 GCA_027451065.1 Bacillaceae bacterium
TTATATACAATATAACTACTTTTAACAAGTAGATATGAGGAGAAAAAGGTTAATAATCCTTAACAGTTCTCGCCCTCCTAAAAATAATTTTCTTTAGGATTAGCAAGAGCTATTGTTATTGGTTGACAATAGCTCTTGCTATGCCAAAGTACTTGGAGGATATGGGATTGCTCCTGCCATTTCAAAGACCACCTTTCCTACTAATATCCCTATTATAGAATATCTAAATAAAAATATCCATTGACTTTCAAATAAAAGTAAGTTATGATTAGTCCTGTTGAATAACGGTCATATTTTATGACTAATTCTTAAATATCTATAAAACTAGGAGAGTACAACATTATGGAAACATCATTAGACAAAAATATCACGGTAAAGATGCTGTTGCGCTTTGCCTTTCCAACTATTATGTCCATGGTCCTCATGGGTGTCTTTGGAATGGTTGACGGGATTTTCGTTTCCCGGATTCTCGGACCAGAGGCCTTATCTGCTGTAAACATCGTTTGGCCTTACTTGACCTTCGCCATGGCAGTTGGGTTCATGATCGGGACAGGCGGCAATGCCTTAGTCGCAAAAAAATTAGGCGAAGGAAAGGAAAAAGAAGCAAGAACGAATTTCAGCCTTTTGATTACAGTTGCCTTCCTATCTTCCGTAGTTTTATCCGTTTTCGGATTATTGTTCCCGGATTTATTGTTGAATATTTTAGGTGCCAACGAGGCAATTTTTGAAATCAGTCGCCAATACATGAATCCGCTCTTGATGGCTCTGCCTTTCGTTATTCTAGGTGTTGTTTTCCAACAGTTCCTAATGACTGAAGGGAAAGCCAATATTGGAATGTATGCCTCTATTACTGGAGGAGTTGTCAATGTCTTTTTGAATTGGTTCTTGATTTATTATCATGATATGGGATTGCAAGGATCAGCCATTGCGACTGGACTTGGCTACACAGTCCCTGCCATCATCGGCTTCATCTTTTTCATTCGAAATCAGAAAGGTGTCATTTACTTTACGAAACCTGCCTTTGATTTTGCGGTAATTGTTCAGGCTTCTACCAACGGAGTGTCAGAAATGATTACCATGGTTGCCAGCAGTATTACCATGGGTGTCATGAATAACATTTTGATGGAGCTAGATGGCCCAATGGCAGTGGCTTCAGTAGGAATTATTTGGGCTGGGCAAGGACTTTTAATCAATGCCTTCATGGGATATGCTTCTGGAATATCACCAATTATTAGCTTTAACTATGGGAAGCGAGACGAAGAGCGTTTACAAAAAATTTATAAGCGTAGCCTGGGTATCATCGCCACCATGGCAGTAATCAGTGCTACGATAGGTCTTTTTATCGTGAGTCCTCTACTTTGGGTTTATGACGTACCTCAAGGTATCCCAGTTTACGACATGGTTCACACTGGCTTCCGAATCGGTCTGATCGGTTTCTTTTTTACCGGATTCAACACCTTTTCATCAGCTATGTTTACTGCTTTGAACAACGGGAAAGTATCGGGAATCCTTTCGTTCTTTAGAACCTTGGTCTTCATTCTGGTTTCACTATGGACACTTCCACAATTCTTCGGAGTTACTGGTGTCTGGATTGCCTTGCCGTTCGCAGAGTTTCTGTCATTGTTGATGACCATTTATTTCTTCAAGAAAATGAATCGAATCTATCGTTATGCATCAACACCAAAAGTCACACCGAATCTTAAAACAGTAGCATAAGGTGATTATCATGGATCAATCAAAAAAAGAAAAAATGAATCAGATCAACCATGAATGGCGCCAAATAGAACGGCAATATGAACAATTTTTCAAATCACTAGGGTTAAGTACGATTTCCTTCTCTATATTAGAAAATCTGTATGAATCAGAGGAGAGCTACACCCAAAAGCTCCTCTGTGAAAAGTACAACCTGCCGAAACAGACAGTGAATCTCGTGATTAAATCTTTTTGGGAGCAAGGTTATGTGACCTTGGAGGAATCGAAAAATGACCGCCGAAACAAAGAAATTACTTTGACAGAGGCGGGGAAAGATTATGCAAAAAATATCATACAAAAATGGGATGACATCGAAGCGGAAGTTTTTGAATCCTCCTCCCTTGAAGAAATGGATGCCATGCTTCAATATCTGATAAAATGGCAGGCTGCCTTTCAGGAGAAAATTTAAAAACTGCCCAATGCAATTTTCTAAAGAATTGTGTTGGGCGGTTTTTATTTTACACTGATAGAAGATTTATCGTGATATATAGAGGCTAACCATTTCATACGCTCAAACTATATGCTAAAATGAAGTAACAACAAAAGAGATGATAGAATGAGCAAGCCATTAGCTCTCGGAATAGATGACTTTCGTATGGTGAGAGAACGAAATTTTTACTATATAGACAAATCTGGTTCTAGAAATATATGCAAACCTATGTAAGAATGCAAAAATCTAGATGATTCGCTCCTCTCGTGAAGACGAGGTCTTAGTTGTGCCAGTTTACTAAAAACTCGACCGCCATTGCCGTGTATCCCACAACCGTAGATAAAACAAAAAGCTCGGTAAAACGGAGGTCGTCTTCACCTTCCCATAGATACAGCGAAACTTTTCTCAACAGGAGTATGATTCATAATCCAATAAGAATGAGTCAAGCCAATCGTGCAAGTACAAGCAATGCTCCCCTTGTTTCCAGAGTCTGAAGGCAGAAGGGTTATTG
>DAIDKD010000331.1 GCA_027451065.1 Bacillaceae bacterium
AACGTTGTCCATAATTCTTTTTCGTTATATACTACTGGTAGAGGTGAATATTTTTAGGGAGTTGTCAACATGCGGGAAATTCAATTTACAAAAATGCACGGACTTGGTAATAATTACGTTTATATAAATACATTTGAAGAAAAGTTAGCAGAAGAAGAGCTACCTTCATTAGCGGAAGCCCTCGCGAATATTTATACAGGAATTGGTTCTGATGGAATGATTCTCATTTGTCCATCTGACCAAGCACCAGTAAAAATGAGAATTTTCAACAAGGATGGTTCGGAAGGAAGAAATTGTGGTAATGGTCTCCGCTGTGTTGCCAAGTATGCTTATGAGCATAAAATCGTATCAGAAAAAATATTTCATATTGAAACATTATCAGGAATTGTGCAGGCGGAAGTTTTTGAAGAGAATGGAATAGTCAATTTTGTGTCCGTTGATATGGGAGCACCTATATTTGAAGCGGAAAATATTCCAGTAATCGGAGAAACGAAGCAGAGTTTTGATTTTGAAGGACAGCGATATGAAAGCACATCGGTTTCTATGGGAAATCCTCATACAGTTTTCTTTGTAGAGGACATTGAGCAAGCACCTTTGAGAACTTTAGGACCTATAGTAGAGAAGCATAAAGCATTTCCAGAAGGAGTTAACGTAGAATTTATTCAGGTTATCAGCGACAAGAAAATTGCTTTTAAAGTATGGGAGAGAGGTTCAGGTGTAACCCAAGCATGCGGTACAGGTGCATGTGCAGCGGCAGTTGTTGCAGTTTTGCATCATAAAGTTAAAAAAGGAGAGGAGATTGTTGTCCATTTAGAAGGTGGCGATTTATTTATTACGTGGAATCATGATGACCGTGTTATCATGAAGGGAGAAGCGAAAACAATTTGCCAAGGAATTTTTTATTGGAACTAAACGAGAAAGGTGGAAATGAATAAGATGATTACTATTACAGAACAAGCGGCACTTCAGATAAAAGATATGATGAAAGCAGAGGAGAAGGAAAATTCTTACATTCGCATAGGAGTGAATGGTGGTGGATGTAGTGGTCTTTCTTACGGCTTAGGGTTTGAAGAAGGAAAAAATGAGGACGATACTGAGTTGGAATTACACGGAGTCAAGGTATTGATTGATAAAGAAAGTGAACCAATTATTAAAGGGGTAGTTATTGATTTTAAACAATCTATGTTAGGCGGGGGTTTCACCATCGATAATCCAAATGCCATTGCCACATGTGGATGTGGTTCTAGCTTCCGAACGGCGAGCAATACTGGTACGCCGGAAGAGTGTTAAAAAGCGATGAAAAGAATAAATAGAGGTTTGTCTAGAAAGGGATGGATTTCCCCTTTTTAGACAGCCTCTACTTTTTTGTCTAAAATATTTTCCTATTTTTTTGAAAAACAAGCATTTCTCACCGTTTTTTGCTATGATAGATAGTAAGAGTGATCACATAAGTTCACAAGGGGCATTGCACTTTCTTATCGGTGCAACTGAGGAAAAACTAACTGAAAGTGGGGTGAGAGCTACTGCTAAATTCTACAGATGGATTTTAGTGAGTAGTGGAGAGGATGTTCTTTTCAAAAAAGAAGCAGCAAGAAGAAGATAGGGCGATATCTCTTCGGGAGTTAGAGGATGCAATAGCAAAGTATTTGAATGAACAAAGAAAGACAAATCCAAATATATCTTACCATGTTCTGTTTGATGAAAACGGGAACATATCATATGAAATGCTAAAGAAATTTCTTCCGTTTACACCAACAAATCAATATGTTGGAACAAGGAATACTTTTGAATTTTTTGAGGATACGCCGGAAAATAGAAGAAAGGTCTATTTAATTGACCACGTCCAAGAAGCTTTAGATGAGTACGTGATTAGGAAAGAGGCTTTTCCTGTTAAAGAAACATCGAAAGAATTAGAGATTTGCTATTTGAAATTACAACCATTTTTAAAAGATACGCCAGAATTTCCACTCTACTTACTACCTGATTATTATCTTGTCAATTCAGAGCCGAAGTAATAAGAAACGAACAAGGTGGCTCAGGTAAATAATGATGTAGTGGGTAAGGTGAAACTTTTCTCAGCGGGAGTAATGTTTATCTCTCGCTGAGAATTAGTTGAGCTAACAACTCATGTGTCCTTCTTACTGAAACATGTGAGAACTATGGACTGTATGTATTTTGGAATCTGGATCTATGTATGCTTTTGCTTGATTTACAGCAGTTGGAGCTTCACCGAATCCAGTTGCGATTAACTTCACTTTCCCTTCGTATGTACAAATGTCTCCTGCAGCGTAAATACCGGGGATATTTGTTTCCATTCTTGAGTTGACAATAATGGCATTCTTTTGGATATTTAGTCCCCAATTTTTGATAGAACCCAGTGAGGAAACAAAACCATAATTGACAATGACATCATCCACTTCAATGGTTTTTCGTTCCTTCGTTTTTGTATGCTCAATTGTTACCTGTGTAATGATATCATCCCCGATTAATTCCGCTGGAACGTAGGGAGTCATAATTTCTGCGTTAGAATCTAGCAATTTTTCCACTGAGTGTTCATGTGCCCTAAATTTATCGCGGCGGTGAACAATTGTTGCTTGCTCAGCAATGGATTCAAGCATTAATGTCCAGTCTACAGCTGAATCCCCACCACCAAAAACAATCACGCGTTTACCTGAAAATTTA
>DAIDKD010000332.1 GCA_027451065.1 Bacillaceae bacterium
AAGGATTCGTTTTACTGTTCAAGAAGACTCCTGACAAAATGAATGGAAAAGTATTATTTTGAATCTCTCATCGTATAATGTAGGGACGGTTAGCAGTAGCTAAGGGGGGACGTTAGAATGTATTATTTTCATTTACAAGGTAGGTCGCCAATGCCAGCTTTTTTTCAAGAATATCCTTATTACTACCTGCAACACGGAGTACCTGAACTGTATTATCCGCAATACAGAGGTGCGTATTATCTTCCTTTTCAAACGAACTACAACCATGTACTACCTAGAAGTTATGTAAGAGAGGGGCAAAATATAAGGGGATCATGGACACCTTTTTCATGGGTGGAGAATTATGCTTATGCATTTTCTGGTCCGTATAATAAAGCCGAAGTGGCGCTTACTTTTGACGATGGTCCGGATCTTGTATTTACTCCACTTATATTGGATAAATTGAAAAATTACGGTGTAAAAGCTACCTTTTTCTTATTAGGAGAAAATGTAGAGAAGTACCCAGAGGTTGTAAAGAGAATTGCCGTGGAAGGACATGTGATAGGGAATCATACATACAATCATCCTAATTTAACTGAAGTGAGCGATGAAGAGTATCAGAGTCAATTGCAAAGAACGGATAAGCTCATTCAGCAGTTAGTTGGATATTCTCCAAAATTTTTTCGTCCTTCTTACGGTGCAATCAAGGAAAATCAAGTGAAGTGGGCGACAGAGCAGGGGATGATGGTGATTCAGTGGAGTATTGATACGCTAGATTGGCAAGGTTTACGTGCAGAAGAAATTACCGATACAGTCATGGCTAATGTGCTTCCAGGGAGTATTATTTTGCAGCATTCTGGTCCAGGAGGAAAGTTACAAGGTTCCGTAGATGCACTTGATCGTATTATCCCGCAGCTTCAATCGAAGGAAGCGAGATTTGTGACGCTACCGACAATGTTTGGCACGACGAAAGAGAAATGAAGTAGGTGGGCGGAGTGAATGGGAGTTCTCCCATTCACTCCGCCCACTGAAAGTTCTAAATATGTGAAATGAAGGAAATAAAAATATTCCGTGGTCACCCTCGGTGATATCGATACATCCACAGTAATCCTGATTTCAATAATCGGGGCACTCGACCAATAATCGGTGTATCAGCCACAAGACCAAAGCCATGCTTCTTACCAAGAGAGCCAAGGATTCCTTTTAATTTGATAGTAGGCATAGTTTCAGGAAGGGGGGCATTATTCCATCTTTTTAGTAGGATAGAGACAATTTGTTCAGCCTGTGCTTCTGCCAGTTGCCCTGATGGTGCATGAGGTAAGCTAGCACAATCACCGACAACATATACGTGCTCATCTTGAGGAAGATTGTGATACTTCGTTAAGACAACTCGACCAAATGAATCTTTTTCTACATCTAATTCTCGTACTAGTTTATTTGGTTGGATACCTGCGGTCCAAATAATTCCGTCAAATGGAATGGGGTGGTGGTGATTATAAAGAATATTCGGCTCTACTTTTGTAATATGGGAACATGGAATAATTTCAATGTGATTATCATGAAACCATTTTGCAACGTATTCACTTAATTTTTTAGGAAAAGTAGCTAGTATTCTTTCTTTCCGGTCGAATAGCTTAATTTGTAAGTCTGGTCTGCTTTGACGCAGTTCACTAGCGATTTCCACACCGCTCAAGCCTGCCCCGACAACTGCTACTTTTGCATATGGTGGGAGATTATTCACTTTTTCATAAGCATCTCTTACTTGTTCGATAGATTGCACACTACAAGTATATTCGAGTGCGCCTTCTACATTGTGATACTTATCTTCACAACCTAAGCCGATGATTAAATCATCATAAAAAAGGACATCACCATTATCTAAGAGGGTTCGGCGATTTTCTAAATCAATATTTGTTATAATCCCATACTTTGTTGTGAGTTTTCGATGTTCGGGAAAAGGAATGCGGATATGCTTCTCAGAAACAGTTCCAGCGACCAAAGCATAGTATTCTGTTTTTAAACAATGATAAGGATGTTTGTCCACAAGGGTTATTTGTACATCATCGGGGATATGGCTAGATAAAAGACGTTGAATGGTTCTAAGTCCCCCATATCCTCCACCAAGAATTACTAAATTTCTCATGAATGCCTCCCGCCCCTTTGTTTAATAGATAGCATTTCAAAGATTTGATTTATCCATTTTTTACCAATTCATTTAAATTATAAATAAATGTCTAATGGATAACAAATATTTAAGAGCAAATAAAAAAATTCAATTTTTTTAATTGACGAACTCCGACGAACCTCGTACAGTTAAGGTAGAAGAGGTGAAGGATGATGATTCAACCAATCATTGAATTTTGTGTAAATAGTTTAGCAAGCGGAGCTCAAGAAGCTCGTGTCATATTAGAAAAAGATCCGAATCTGGATATTGTTGAATATGGATGTTTAGGCTATTGTGGGATTTGTGCAAAAAAGCTGTATGCACTTGTAAATGGTGAAGTTGTTACAGGTGAAAGTGCTCAAGATTTGGTAGATAATATTTATATCTATTTAGAAGAAAATCCGATGTTTTAACAGCCTATAAAAAGAAGCCTTCAATGATAGAAGGCTTCTTTTCTTTATCATGAGAAACGGGGGATGGTAGCATTATTACCAGATTCTT
>DAIDKD010000333.1 GCA_027451065.1 Bacillaceae bacterium
CCCATTTCTTGATTTATGCCAGTACCGGCTATCATTCCCAACACCGCGATTAAAGCAATAGGAGTCACCAGTAATATCCCCATCCCTACGTAGTTGCGAAGCATTCTGCGCAAAGCGAAATAGCTAGA
The DNA here is from genome assembly GCA_027451065.1 of Bacillaceae bacterium. Taxonomy (GTDB): domain Bacteria; phylum Bacillota; class Bacilli; order Bacillales; family Bacillaceae_G; genus DAIDKD01. Next base: position 129 of record DAIDKD010000333.1, read on the forward strand.
CTTGAATATCAACATTTTCAGCCCCCCCATCTCGCAACTTTCTACCAGTAAGGGTTAGAAACACATCTTCTAACGTTGGCTTTTCAGCATGAATCGAATGAATGCCGCCAAAATCCTTTGCTACTGATAAAATCCGGTCTAGATTTCCAGAACCTGCTTGAGAAATAATTTGAATTTCCTTTCCCTTCTGTATTACATGCTTTACTCCGTCAAGTTTTCTTAATCTTTCCAATAACTCCTCGCTTGGCTCTGCTACTTCTACTTTGATTTTTTCTTCGTGCTGAATTCTTTTTACCAATTCCTCCATTGTTCCTTGTGCAATAATTTGTCCCTGATCCATAATAACTACACGAGAGGCAATCGCCTGAACTTCTTCCATATAGTGAGTCGTATAAAGAATAGTTGTTCCCTGTTCATTTAACTTTCTAATGGTTTCAAGAATATGGTTTCGAGATTGAGGGTCAATTCCTACTGTCGGCTCGTCCATGATTAAAAATTTCGGACGATGAACGAGGGCACAGGCAATATTTAACCGTCGCTGCATCCCACCAGAAAATGTATAAGGATAGTTTTTCGCTTGCTCTGACAAGCCGACGAATGCTAATGTTGCCGCAACTCTCTCTTTTAATGTCTGCCCCTTCAGCCCATAAACTCCTCCGAAAAACTCTAGATTTTCTTGAGCTGTTAAGTCAGGATAAATCGTTATTTCCTGTGTCACCAGACCAATTTGTCTTTTGATTGCCATGATATTTTTCTGTTGCTCCATCCCAAAAACTGTAATATCACCTGAATCAATGCCTATCAATCCCGCTAATGTGTGAATCAACGTCGTCTTTCCGGCGCCATTTGGCCCCAACAAACCTAAAATTTCACCTTCTGCAATTTCTAAATCTACAAGGTCTAACGCTAATTTAGAGCTATATCGCTTTACTATTTTTTTCATATCTACAACCAACATTTTATTTCCTCCATTCAAATCAACAATCTAACTAAGCTCATCTTAACCCATTGATATTTAGAATGATAGTTACAATTGTAACGACTGTAGGAGGAAATAAAAATGTTGGGGCTATCCCATAGGCGTCAAGCTAAGCTTTTTTCTGAACCATTCGTACATTGTAAAGTTTCACTTAATTCTTCATAATACAAAAAGAGTCAACTTAGATAAGCTTTATTTCATCGCTCTCATCGTAGTTGACTCTTTCGTCAGGCTGTTTAATTATTATTTCTCCATTCCAGTATAGACAAAAATTGCATCACGTAAAAACTCCGCTGCTCCTTTTCGATACTGATCGTAATATGCTGTGAATCTCTCATCATCTACATACATCTGAGCCAGACCGGCATGGGCTTCCTTCTTGTACTCAGTCCAAAAATAAGTAATCCACTGTTTGTGTAAATCAGCTGTTTTTTGTGCCAATTCACTTGCTGGATCGCCAGTTTTCATCGCTTCTATTAATGTTTCAATTATTTCCTGTCCCAATTTCGTCACAGTTTCATAGTCTTCTTGAGACATATTCATCATTTTTTGATTCGATTTGTCAACAGTATCATTTCCATATTTATTACGAATTTCTTCACCATATTTTTTCTCATTGTCCTCGACCATTTTCTTCTTGAATCCTTCAAATTTCTCTTTATTGGACATAGTAATCTTCCCTTCCTCTGATGCAATTGTTTTCTCCACATTTGCAATTAATGCATTTATCTGTGCTCTCTTTTCAAGGAGTTTCTTTTTATGTTCTTTTAAAGTTGCTGCCTTATCAAAATTAGGTGCAGTAATCATTTCTTTTATTTGTTCCAGGTTCACTCCCAATTCACGATAAAACAATATTTGCTGTAGTAGGTCTACTTCATTTTCGCCATATATTCTGTATCCTGATGAGTTGATTCTTGCCGGATTCAGAATCCCGATCTCATCATAATAGCGAAGTGTTCTTGTGCTTACTCCCGCTAATTTTGCGAGCTTTTGAATTGTATATTCCATGACAAAACCCTCCTTGTACATTCATCATAAACCTTTACGTTACGGGAATGTCAATGGTTTTATTTTATTTTTTTAATATGGTGCGTGAAATTTTATTTTTATGTTCGTTCTTTCTACAAATACAATACTTTCTAAATGAAGGCATAAACGAAGCTTTTCGCAATATTGTATAGAAAGTGCAATGAAATGAGGAGGATATAGCATGATTGCTGTACATTATTTTTTTGATAAAAAGGAAGTATTACACCGATTGCAGGATACTGTACCTACTGAAGGAGAGCAGATAAGATTAAAAGGGAGAAAAGGAACGGTTCTTTCATTGGTGCCAATAAATGAAAACAATGTTTATGTACACATATATCTAGAGCCTAAAAAGCCAAAATTTGTCCCACTTGACCCTAGAAAGAAAAACAGAAGATGAACAGGCTGTCATCTCCCCCTTTCAGACAGCCTGCCGAAAGAATCAACTTAGAAA
>DAIDKD010000334.1 GCA_027451065.1 Bacillaceae bacterium
TAAAATATCTTTGTTATACCACATTTTGTAATTTTTGTTTAATTCTAATCCGCTAAAAAAGTCAAGAATCGTACTAGAATCAAAACCCAAAGAATGTATAAGAGAAAAAACGGCACCTATTGACGATGTCGCATATTCTTCTACTTCTATTTCTTGTTCTTCGAAAGCCTTCATTACTCCTATTAAAAAGAATCCTTTCGCACCATCACCACTTACTGCTAGCTTAATTTTTCTTTTTGTATTCATTTGATGATTAATTGAAGTTTGTTATGATGATTGATTGAAGTTTGTTATGATGATGAAATGAAGTTTGTTATAATTAGAAAACTAATTATTTCGATTTTTTATTTAAAAATATTTGTAATTTTAGGCATTCTGTGAAATCAAAGATTTACCAACAGCAAAACAATAAAGAAAGTAAAGAATTATCGATAATGAGCTTATTTATGAGGCATTGTCTATAGATTGTGGTGCTAAATTATCAAATGTATTTTTTGTAAAAACTAACTTTGTAAAAAAACTAACTTCGTACTAACCAACTTCGTACTAACTAACTTTGTGTAAAATATTTTTAACATTTTCAAAACAAAAAAAAGAAAATAAAAGCAATATTATTAATGAAACTCCATTAGTTTTATTTGTATTTTTTCAAAGATATCAAAGATATCATGATTTTATAAGCTAATTTGTGAGATTTTTAAGTGCTTTTGTGAGATTTTTAAGTACTATAAGCAATACCTCCGAGTCCAGACATTACTCTGAAAATATTGTAATTCCACGCATAGACATTAACAACTGTGTCTGATATGAAATCTATTTTCGGTCCTACGTAATTTTTAGAACTTCTAAGGAGATCTTGCACATTCATAATGAACATAACCGTATCTATTCTCGACATGTTTGCCGTTCCAGATGGCTGATGTTGTTCAGGATTCAAAGCTAATGAATAAACATTAACACCATCGGCAGGAGTTCTTTTATGACAGTTATAAGGCTGGATATAGTTGAAATACTGACCATTTTGATCACTAAATCTGTCTTTTCCATTAAACTGAATCTTACCATTAGCAACAGGATTGCATCTACCAGATAAATCCATACCATAATTGAAACACTGATAAATGTAGTATTCCTTAAAATTAGTACTATACAAAGGAGATAACTGTCTATTATCAACAGTGAATACTGAAGAGTTCAAAGGAATTGACATTTCAGCAATCGTGACTGTATGTGAAGCAGTTGTGCAAGTTACAGATGTAATATGAGGAGTAGTAGAAGTTCCTGCTAATTCTACTAAAAGATAGGCACTTTGAATCTGACTCATGTAATCAAAAGTGCTTGTTCCAAATAATGTGTATGGAACATTAATAATATTAGGATTACCTGTAATAGTTGCACCAGGAAGACCCGTAGTTGCATCGGTGACATTAGAAGTATTAAAAGTAACATTCAAATATGTACCATTAGGAAGTGTGATATCTAAAGTATCTCCAGTGTAAGCAATGGTTTCTTCGCCACTAGTTCCTGGAGCTGCTGGTTTTATAGCAGTTTCTATAAGAGCCATTACACCACTATCAACAGCTTTAGACCATGCATCATCTGTATGTTCATGACTGTAACACATGAAGGGTCTTATGCTTGTAGCTGAATCGCTTGTCCCACCACACCAAGCACCAAGTTGAATTGTCCAAAAGAATTCTTTACAAGGATGGGAAAATACCGGCTTACCTCTATAGGGAGAAGTGGTAGCATTGGAATTTCCTGGAAGTGCATCAGAATTAGGTAGTTGTACTTGTTCAATTAAATATTCATGAGAATGTCTAGCAAATCTTGCTCTTTCTTCTGAATCCAGATAAACGTAATCAGCCATTAAAGTAGTACTAGTAAAAGTATAACCACTCATTGAAGGAGCTGCACCACACCAAGTAAACATACTGGCTATGCCGAATAGTTGAACATCTACTTTAATATCATGGAACTGCAATGCTACAATTGGAATTGCCAAACCATAATTTCTACAGAACCAGAAGGGTAATGGGATGTAAAGAGAATATGCTGGTAAGACGGGGTTACTTCCATAAGTAGAGATTTCTCTCATTTTAGTCAATTCAGGAACATCTCCAATTAATTTTCTATAACCTCTTTCTTGATTTTCATCATGAGATACTTCATACCAGACGTCTATCCAAGATCCATATTGTCTATCTATTTTATTACCACCAACGATAAAATCAGCATAATTAAGAATAGCATGTCCTAATCTTTGAGTATAAGCAATCCATGTCGTACCAGCACCAATCATCGAAGCAGTTATTTCTGGTAATTCGATATGAAGATAAAGCTTTCCTAATAAATCTGCAATTCTATCAATGTTAATGGATGATTTAGCAGAAGGCTTCATAGCTTGGGTTGATAACTCGAAAGTTTCCAGTGCAAAGTTGGTATACCTTCTATACATTGCTTTGAAAAAGGTGATTTGTGGCTTACCTGTCAATGGGACATCTTGTAAGCCGTAAGCTACTAATTGCATAACACCGCCACTCATTTTTGATTTATATGGATCCCCT
>DAIDKD010000335.1 GCA_027451065.1 Bacillaceae bacterium
TAGGAATCAAAATAGCCAGCTGTTGGATAGGTGAATAAAGAAATGCCCTCTGCCTTCGCTTTTTCACCCAGCGCAAACATGTCATCCCAAGTAGATGGCAGTTCCCAGCCCTTCTCTTCAAACAGTCCCTGATTATATACTAAGCCTGTTGGCGAATAAAACATCGGCATTAAGTAGGTACTATTATCTCCGTAAGGATTGGTGTTCAGGTTTCCAACAATTCCATCAATTAGTTTGTCTCCCACTGTCACGTCTTCACCGGGTATTGTCATTTTTAAAACATCCGATAAATCTTCCAAGGCATTTTCCTTTATTAATGTTTCAGTAAGTGCCGCCTCTCTTCCTTGCCCTAACACCATGACATCAGGATAATTACCAGCTTTCATATTAGGGGTTATTTCATCCTCAATACTTTTGCTAATTGTTAATTGAACATCCACATTAGGATTGTTAGCTTCATACGCCTCGATTACTTTTTCATACATTTCTTTCCCGTATCCGCCTTCTAAAGCAGCTACTTTCAACACTTCTTTCTCCCCATCCGTTCCTGAAGAACGATTATTTCCACATCCAATCAAAAGGCCAGCCATTACAGTTGTCGCTACGAAACTAGTGAAAAATTTCTTCATTTCCTTCCCTCCAATAAGCATATTTTATTTTTCAATCCAAATACCTCTGTACTCTTGTTGATTGCTTCCATCATCTCCTTGTCCAGCTACAGTGGAGGTTGGGTCAACCTCCACCTTCACTCTTCTTTCATGTATCACAGGCCGAGATAAAAACGAAAACGCAAAAAAATGGTATCGGAATCCCTTCCAATACCATTGCAAAGTATCACAAAATAAACCTGCCGCTATTTAAAGAAAACGAAAAAATCAGTGGAAATTTCCACAAAAATTCGTTACAATAAATGAGGTTGATCTTTTGTATCAACTAAGGGCAACTTGATTGGTCAGGGTTGACTGACTTCTCAGGGCTTCATCGTTTGGTTGCCGCCAAACTATGGAGTGCCTTTTTTTATATTCGTTTTTGTCTCCCCCTCATTGTAAAGAATAGACCTTGTATAGTCAACATATTCTTTTAAATTTTCTCAATATTTGAAACATACATTCCCGTGAGGTAGCGTGTTCATTGGGTTTTTGGGAGTTTTTATTTTTGATAAATGGTTACTCTGTAATACTATTTTTTAGAAATACCCAAGTTCAATAGCGAAGAAGCTGATTTTTCAGACCTACTAAATCGTTGGTAAAAAATTTAACAGTGCAGCAAATCTGTAACACTATTTCTCAACTTTTCTTTTTGAAGAATAATCAAAAAATTACAATTACAGTAGAATACCAACACGAAGTATTGTACAATGGAAATTAGTAATCGATTGTATGTGAGAGTGGGTGGTTACCGCCTTCCTGTTTTATAGTGGAAGGAGGTGACAGTTCTATGGGATTTCTTTCTATTGTTTTAAAATTTCTATTCCAAGAAATTTTAAAACAGCTAACTACTTCATTCGTGAAATGGTTGGTTGAAAAAGCAAAAAAGAAATCCACCCCATTCTCTAACCAGATACGCGGGTGGATTTCCAATTCAAAAGGTAACCGCCCTAAATCATAAGGCAATTGGTTACTGCTTCAAAAGGTGAGTCGTAGCTGCGACTTGCCTTTTGTTTTTATTCTACGAACTTTACGCTTTTATTATACACTTATTGTTTTTTTGTTTCAAGCTTTTTCGCGCTTACTCTCCCACCCGCTCACAATACACCAAAATCCGATACTCCGTAGAATACCTTGGATGACAAGACATCAGCGTTTCTCTGAAGTTGATAATCAGCACCTCATCACCGTATTCCAACCCTTCAATATATGGTAAACAACGGACAATTACCAAGACTTGGTTTGGTGAAATTTACGAAAAGTCGTGAAGTAGAAGGGAGTATCTCTAGTGTTACCGTCAGAAGTAGCCCAAGTGGGCAATACTTTGTATCTATCCTTGATAGTATGCGCTCAGAATAGGATGAAAAAAAGGAGAGGGTAATATGACCTCACGACCGATGGGCTCCTTTATTATCATTATACAATCTATAGGGACGTTGAATAGAATAGAAAAGCAATCCAGCCCAGCAAAATGGTAGCCAAGAAAATGAACACTCAACCGTATTATATGTTTAATGCAATTGTAGTATACATTTATGGATAAGTCAATTATAATTATTTGTAAATCATAGTACGGAGGGTTTTCAGTTGAATTATACAATTTATTTTGATGAATCTAATAAGCTAGATCAACAAAACGGTGGTTATTCCTATTATGGAGCATTTGGGACTAGTGAAGAACAAGCTAATGAAATTATTAGGAATGTTGAACAACTATCTGGAAGTAAGTCTGAAATGCATTTTGCAAAATATAATAGTGATACATATTTCGGGAAGTATTTCAAAACATTAAATTACGTTATAAAACAAGATATTAACATAAATATTTTCATTGTTAATAATGAAGATGCAAAAAAATAGCTAGCAAGATGGATATCAATATG
>DAIDKD010000336.1 GCA_027451065.1 Bacillaceae bacterium
CAGTTATCTCAGTAAATTCCTTTTCTAAAAACGACTGAATTTGTTCGGCTGTTGCCGTCCATGTCAAAGGAGTCATTCGAAGGAGAGCTTCAGTAGCCGCTTTATTTAAAGAGACAGAATAACTTAATCTTTTGCTATGGAGTATTTGGAAATTATTTTGGAATAACTCAACTGTCTCATGATTTGAATAGGATTGTTTTTCTGATTCATAGAAGAATTCTCTTAGTTCTTTTAAGTAGCCACTTTGAGGAACAATCTTTATCACTAACCCGTCTTCTTTCAGAAGTCGCTGAAATTCAGCATAGTTGGAAGGAGATAAAATGTTCAAAATAATATCAAATTGCTTGTCCTGAAATGGAGCATTGGCAATATCCGCTACAGCCCAAAATGTATCGGTGTAGCTTTTTGATGCTGCTAACACGCCATCCTTGGCAATATCTATACCTACACCAACGACTTTTTCCACGCCTCCTAGGCTATGGCAAATATTTGCTAGATGAGAACCTTCACCGCATCCCATATCAACAAGAAATAGCGGATTATTTGTAGGTTGTGTATGCTGCTGAATCATTTCAGTTATTTCTTTTGTTAATGGGGTAAAGAATTCACTTTCAGTTATCAATTTTTTTCGCGCTTCAAAAAGTTCTTTATCATATTTCGTTTTCAGTTGCTGAGTAAGAAAATTTACATAGCCGGATTTCGTAAAATCAAATGTATGGTTATTTGAGCACACGATACTTTTTAATTCAATGACATTCATCGGCGCTTGGCAAATAGGACATTGGAAGCTAGTTTGCATGTGACTGGCATATTGTGCACTTTTCATTCGTTTATTCATATGGAGAAAGTCACCTCATTTTTGTAGTCATTTTTTCGATGGAACTCATGATTATGATAGCATATAATAAGGATAATGACTATGCGCGGAAGAAAGGTGGTGAAAACCTTGGAAACAAAATGGTTGGATTGGGCAAAGCAGTTGCAAGCTATCGCACAAATAGGATTAACTTATTCGAAAGATGTGTATGATGTGGAAAGATATGAACAAATCAGACAGATTAGCATGGAAATGATGGCTCAACAAACCAATACAGAAATGGCGACTATCAAAAAATTATTTGCCAATGAAACAGGCTATGCAACGCCAAAGGTGGATGTTCGAGCAGTCATTTTTCAAGAGAATAAAATCCTTATGGTAAAAGAAACTTCAGATGGGTGTTGGGCATTGCCGGGTGGTTGGGCAGATGTCGGTTTAAGTCCTGGTGAAATAGCAGTAAAAGAAGTGAAAGAAGAAGCGGGAATTGATGTGAAAGCAGGGAAGTTACTGGGAGTGTTTGATAAGAAATGTCATCCGCACCCTCCATCGCCATATCATGTTTATAAAATATTTATTCAGTGCGAAATGATAGGGGGAGAGCTCAAAGAAGGTATTGAAACAAGTGCGGTAGGCTTTTTTGGGAAAGATGAATTACCGCCGCTGTCAGTTGCGAGAAATACAGAATCGCAAATTAAAAGAATGTTTCAATACATAGAGGGAAAACAAGAGGAAGTTTATTTTGATTAAAATGAGAGAGGCTGACCCAGCCGCTCTCATTTTAATTATCTCACTGAATTGCTTGAATAACCGCTTTTCTTACTGCTTCGACACAGGCGGCTGAAAGGGGTAAGAAGTCACATTCAACTTCACCACTTGCTAGGGCAAATAAGGTATCTCCGTCAAAAGTAGTGTGGACCGGTTTAATGGATAAAGCTAATCCGTCATGAGCGATATCTGCTAATTTATTTGTTTGTTCTTTGTCTAATGTAGCATTGGTCAAAATACAGCCAATGGTGGTATTCTGTCCTTCTAAATCACAAGTACTTCCTTCTAATAAGAGGTCTATCGAGGTTTTTCCTGGACATGCGACGCCTGCTATCATGTCGCCTTTTTCATTATACACATCTCCGATAGCGTTAACGGCAATGATAGCAGTAACTTCTGCCCCATTTGCAAGTGTAATAGTTGAAATACCTAATCCGCCTTTGGAAGAGGCATCGGGACCTAGAATTTTTCCGATGGTAGCTCCAGTTCCAGCGCCAATACTTCCGGAGGAACTGTTTCCCGCTGTGGCATTTTTGGCTGCACGGTATCCCATTTCTTTATCTGGGTAAGCAAATTTTTTATAATCTAAGTCAAAGAGAACTGCTCCGGCTACAATGGGAACAATATGTGCTCCCGCTTGATATCCTTTACCAATTTCTCGAAGATAGTCCATGACTCCACAACAAGCCTCCAAACCATAGGCACTTCCACCACAAAGGACGACAGCATTGGCTTTTTTGACCGTGTTCATAGGACGCATTAGATCTGTTTCCCGTGTTCCTGGTGCCGCTCCTCGTACGGAGACACCACCAACAGCACCATCAGGAGCTAAGATAACTGTCACTCCTGTACTTTTTTCAGAATCAGATTCATGACCAATGAAGAAATGATGGGACATTCTCTTATACCTCCGCTT
>DAIDKD010000337.1 GCA_027451065.1 Bacillaceae bacterium
TATCCCTGTAACTGACTACTTTTTCTCATGATTGTTTCAAAAGTCTTCTCCGCCAATTCTTTTCCATTTTGTATACATAGACCAATTCCCACTCCATAATAGGAGCATCCGGCTAAGAAAATATCAGGATACATATTTGCTAATTGAGATTCTAAAGCACTTACTGCCTGGCTATGTTCTAAATGGTATTTCGGAATTGCTTCATTCCACTTTGTCACCTGAACATGTAACAGATTTGCCTTGATGCCAAGTGCTGTTTCAATATCTAATAAAGCCGTTTTGATCAATTCTTTCTCATCTAGTCCATTTAGTGTTGCATAAGCCGGATTTGAGTCTTTATAAAATAGACGCACAAGTAATTTTCTTTTTTCAGAAGTATGACCCCATTTTCTACTTGTCCACGTGCATGCATCACATTTCACATCACTATCTTCTGAAACAATAAATCCAGTTCCTTCTGCCGGCAAATGTTCATCTAGAATATCCAAAGCTACATACACACTAATCAGTGAAGCATTCTTAAATCGATGAAAATACTTGTCTAAATCTTTGTTGCTTATGATAGACTGTGCAACTTCATGGGGTGTAGCTAACACAACGCAATCTGCAGGAATGGTTTGCTTTTCTTCTAGGAAAAGTTCATAACGATCACCAATTTTCCCTACATATGTCACCTTAGTCCCTGTTAAGATTTTTACATCATCTAACTTTTCTGCTATTTGATGAATAAGCTCAGACAATCCATTTTGAAATGATAAAAACTTCTTTTCTGATGCTACGCGAAATGTTTCTTTGTTTTGCTGTAACCCTTCGATAATGCTTCCATACGTATTTTTATATTGTAGTAGATACGGTAATGTGGAGGCAATTGTCAGTTCATTCAGTTTTCCAGAATAGACGCCAGACAGTACAGGAGCAATTTGTTTCCTTACTAGCTCTTCCCCTAAAAAATACTCTAAAAAATCACCAATTGAACTTTCCATTGTGAAACACTCATTTTTTGTTACAAAATCTTTTAATGCCTCCTTTTTCCCTGCTGTTGATATCAATGTGCTATGAAACAGAGATTCTTTACTAGTTGGAATTCCAAATACAGTATCAGCTGGAATTTTATATAAACTATTATTCATGTATAGATAAGATGTTCCTGTTGCATTGTAAACAACTCTATCCTCCAATTGCAAATCCTGTAGTAGCGACATAACACTGCTATGTCTAGCTACAATAGAATCAGCACCTGTTTCCATCGTAAACCCATCTTTTTTTACTGTATGAAGTTTCCCACCTAAATAATCATTCGCTTCTATGAGTATTAGCTCTACTTCTAGATGATGCTCTTTTATTTGTTTTTGTAAATAGAACATCGTCGTCAAGCCTGTGATTCCTCCACCTATCACTGCGACTCTCCTCATCGCCTTCACCACCATATTCATTCTATTGTCTTTGTTAACATAGCATATCTGGGGTTCTATTTACAAAAATAAAAAATGATAGAGGATGCAGGAAAATAGCGACTACTCGGCCATTTCCTCTGCACTCTATCATTTTTACAGAGCAAGAAAGTATAAAGCGAAACTTTTTCAACAACTAATCTTTTGTACATTCAACATTTTTGCCCGTTGCTCAAAGGTTTTTTCATTGCATTCTTTGCAATATAAACCATTATCCAAAATAACCAATGCCTCTTCAGGCATATCAGGAAAAATTTGGTTTAACGATTTCTCCCGAACAACATATGCTTCAAATTGCTCTTCTGTTGCCACATATTTATGTGAATAATGACATAATAGACATGTAATTTTCATAACAGCTTGATTGTGAAATAAACTCTCCATTGCATACCCCTCCTTATTCGACAAATATAAAAACATTCAATAGATATCTTTAATATGCATATCCATTTATTATATCATATATTAATGCTCCATCTTTTGCGATAAAAATTACCTCTCCTTCAGAAGTTTTTTCTTTCACAGAATATCCTTCACCTAAAAAACTCTGTATTCCAAATGAAAAAAGAGAGCCCTCACCACCTCCGTTAAAAAAAGAGTTGACAATATGTTTCATGTATTCATCCCATGAAATTGTATTACCATTTCTCAATTCCAAGTCTTGCCCTTTTTTCGCAAATGAAACTACTCTCACATGATAATCAGACACAACAAGAAATTTTCTATTCTCTTCGTCAAATTCGACACTGTCTATAAAAAAATCCTCCTCCATCTTGGCCAGCATTTGGAGCACTTTTTCATTCTGCGTGATTTCAGGTTCTTGTTCAGGAAGAGAACACCCTAATAAAACGACTAAACTTAGTAAAAGTACTATTGCGAATTTATTCATAATTCCCTCCCAGTATGTTTTTTTACATATCCCTAACGAAAATTTATTCATTATATTATATATTATTATAATTTTTTTAATTTTTTTTTTTTGTTGTATGCTATTTTGTTCATTTTATTCAATGATTTTTGAT
>DAIDKD010000338.1 GCA_027451065.1 Bacillaceae bacterium
TTTAAGAGCAGATCAAGTAGTAAGTGGGGTAGCTATTAACATTTTAGCTGCAGGCTTAGCTGTTTTTTTAACGAACCAGATTTTCGGCAGAGGACAAACGGAATTTATAAGTACAAGAATCAGTAGAAATAACATTTCTGTCTTAAGTGATATTCCAGTTATCGGAGACTTATTTTTCACTCGGGTAGCAATTACATCATATATTGCCATCGCTCTTGTGTTTGTTGTGTCGTTTATTATTTTTAAAACACCGTTTGGGCTGCGTTTACGTGCAGTAGGTGAGCATCCGGCAGCAGCCGACACAATGGGAATCAATGTATTTAAAATGCGTTATATCGCAGTTGCTATTTCAGGTTTCTTGGCAGGAGTTGGTGGAGCAGTGTTTTCTATATCAATTTCAGGGAACTTCTCAGCAATGACTATTGCCGGACAAGGTTTCTTAGCTCTTGCAGCAATGATTTTTGGGAAGTGGAAACCAGTTTCAACATTAGGAGCAGCTCTATTCTTTGGATTTGCTCAATCATTAAGTGTAACAGGGGATACGCTACCATTTTTTAACAACATCCCAACAGTCATCTTACAAATTTTACCATATGTACTAACAATTCTAGCATTAATAGGATTTGTAGGACGAGCAGATGCGCCAAAAGCATTAGGAACTCCATATATTAAAGGGAAACGGTAAAACAAAGGACCCCTGTCCGCTTCACAGCGGACAGGGGTCCTTTGTTTTATCAGGGGCTAGGGAATTAACTTCACCGTGTTGCTCGGAAATGTTTTTTGCATCTCAATAAATAGGTGCTTAAGAAAAAAGTCTGTATTGATAATCAGAGAATTCTAGCAATCATTTTTTCAAACTCTTCTTGACTATCCTTATCTGAAAAAGCACGCTTTGGTACGATATACGCTCCCATTGCACTTACATACAGAAAGAAATACTCATCGTCTTCGTCCACTTTTTTTATGCTAGACCAACTTGCTTTTCTTTCTTCTATTTTATTTTTTTCTATGAAGCCATCTTCGTTAGTGATGAAGGTATGTAGGCCTAACATATTCTCGTTATTCTCCTCATTAAGCATTTTTTGCATCTGTTTTTTTATAGAATGGTCGAAATATTTTGGAGAGAACACAATCCACACTAGTGACAAAATTAAAAGAATAACAAAGAATCCTGTCAAAAATTCTCCTGTTATCCATGAAAGAGCAAATGGAACGAGTAAAACAATAATTGGCGTTAGAAAGCGTTGAATAAGTAAAGATCTTTGTACAGTTTTAGAATGCTTAATATAGTGCTGGTTAAACGCTAAATAATCATCTTTTATGAGTTCATATGTAAGTTCCATTCTTTATCCCTCCAAATATAAAATTTGTATATATTTATTGTAATATAAAAAAGATTCAGATACTAATGATTATACAAGTTTTAGCAGAGAAAATTTCATCATAACTCCAAATTGATGCTAGAAACTTTTATGCGTTTGTCGTGGATTAATGTCGCCTTGTTGTCCTGAAGCGTTTTTTTCACTATGTTGTAATAAATGGTTCCATCATTTATTACAACATAGTGAAAAAAACGTGAATAATGTTTTATGTTGTGCAAAATCCTATATAATAGAAAGTAGAGGAAAGAATTGGTAAGATATTATAGAAATGCGAAGATGGCTTGTTCAGTCATTTAACAAGAGGAGGTTATTTCATGAAATTATTAGAGCAACAGATTTCATCTTTACAAGGGATAACATTACATACGATTCCTACAACGAAGTATAAAACCAATACAGTTGTATTACGTTTGAAAGCACCACTGCAAAAAGAGGATGTTTCTTATCGTGCATTACTGCCATATGTATTACAAAGTGGAACGAAAAAATTAACAACAGCAACAAAAATCCGTCAATACTTAGAGGAACTGTATGGAGCAGGATTGAGTGTGGACGTAGGGAAAAAAGGTGACTATCATATCATTAGTTTTTATGTGGAAGTTGTCAACGAAAAATACTTGCAAGACAATACACCACTTTTTGAAGAGGCTCTTTCATTGCTAAGTGATGTTTTGTTTCAACCATACACGAAAAATGGAGTGTTTTCTTCTCGTGTTGTCGAGAATGAGAAGCGTTCACTTATCCAAAGAATTCAGGCTATTTACGATGATAAAATGCGTTATGCAAATGAGAGACTCCTGCAAGAGATGTGCAAGGAGGAAGTTTATTCATTAAGTGCTTACGGTGAAAAAGAAGACATCCAAAAAATAGATGCCAACGCTCTCTATGCATATTACGAGAAAGTGCTTCAAGAAAATGAAATTGATATATACGTAGCGGGTGACATAGAGGAAAGTCGCTGTAAAGAATTAGTGAAGGAGTATTTTCCATTAGCTAGTCGTGAAAAGACATCTTCTATATCTGAACCAAGCAATGAAGTGGTCGAAAAAGAAATCATTGAGGAAC
>DAIDKD010000339.1 GCA_027451065.1 Bacillaceae bacterium
GTTAGAAGGTGTAAAACTATTCAATTTAGAAATTCGAGGACTGTTGGAGAAAGATTGAAGACGAATTGAGGCAATTGAGAATGATTTCTCTTGATTGCGGTCTGACAGAAGAGTGGAAGTGGTCTTAACCCAAACAATCTGAAACCAGGGTGCCAGATGGAAGTAAGTTGGGGATGTTAATAGAATAACTGTCCCTCATTTCCTTCGCTGTTTATTGTTCGTTGAATTAAATTATTATTTTCCTTGATTGAATTCCTCCTGTGTAATGTGCAACTGTTGAACGAGAATTTTCTTCCAGATATAATGAGGAATTTCTTTTCCAAGCGCGTGACTAACCCTTGTCGTCAGAACGGTTCCATCGTCCATCGTTTTTTTATAGTACCAATGATCTGTTTTTCGGTATATGGTCCAACCGTTTCGTTCTAAATAGCGTTTTAATTCTCCGAAATTAGGCATTTAACATTTGCCTCAATTCCTGTTCATTTTCGCATAAAGCAATACGCAGAACATAGGGAAGATGCGCTTTGCGATTAGGCGCATAGCGATACTCGTTGATATGAGTCAGATATTCTTCCGCATAGACCTGCAATTGCTCAAGTAGGTCGTTCAAGGCTTCTTCTTCCGTATTACCGTTGGCATAGAGAGCTAGTACATCCAACGCCAATGTAATAGAGCCATCTTCTTCTTGAAACTCGTCAAGCGTAAAAGAAAAACCAGCAAGTAATTCTTTTTGTGTGACCGTATCAATCAACATAACATCTTTTTCTGATTGTTTGCGTTTTCGAATAATTTGAGGTTGATTGGAAACCACTTTGTCTACGACAGCCGTTAAGTGGCTTCGAGCATCAGTAAAAGAGTGTTCTAAAAACATCGTCATCGCCTCCGTCTCCTCTCTATTGTACACCAATTGAGTATATCTGTACATTCTGTGCAAATTGATCATATAGTATACGCCGACAAAACATTTATATGTTAAGTGGTGCCAAATCGCCATATAAAGTATCATTCTTTTTGGTTGGGGTAAAATGGTATACTTAGAGAGAACTATAGCCGTGGTTGAGGCGGTGATAGGTATGATTTGGTCAGAGGTTCGTAAAATGTTTCCAAATCAATTTGTGCTTTTGGAAGACATCAAATCCCATATTGAAGAAGACAAGTTGTTTGTTGAAGAAGTGGCAGTCATTCGTCCTCTTGTCGATTCTCAAGAAGTACTTCAAGCATTGAAATCTGCACATGACCGTAGATTTATCTATCACACAAAGAATGAGCGGATCGTTATGGATATCGTGGTCAAGCCAAAGATCCGTGGCATGTATTTAATAAATGATAATCATTTAAAATTTTGGTACAGTCCGTGATTAGAGGATACCTATGCTGGAAGTGTTTATTTTACCTTGGATGCTGTTGAAATATTGTAGCATGTTGAACTTAGGTATCGATCAAAAAGAAGCAGTTGTGGATTGAATCTTTCAATGAATTTCGGCAAAGGGTAGGTTTCCATTTAGCTTTTTAAGAATGGAGTGAGTGACATGCTGTGGTCAGAAGTTAGAGAAAAATTTCCTGATCAATTTTTATTAGTTGAGGAAATAAAATCCCATGTAGAAAATGGAAGTAAAATTATTGATGAAGTTGCTGTCATTGATACTGTTCCTGATTCAGAGGCGACTGCAATGCTTCTAAAGTGTAAAGATAAGAAGATTGTAGCCCATACATCAAATCCCAAGTTAATCATTATCCTCAATCATCACTATGGTTTTAGGGGTAGAATCTATGAAAATTGAAATTATTGATGGATTATTATTGACGTCTGTTATGATTGAATACCAATCAAAGATAAAAACTGTTGATCGTGTAGTAGTGGATACAGGTGCCTCACATACCATTCTCAGTTCGGATGCAGTTAGCGATCTTGGTATTGCGTTTAAGACTGGGGATCTTATTATTGAGTCACATGGAATTGGTGGCTCGGACTATGCATTTCAAAAAAGAGTAGATCATATTCTTTTTGCTGATTATACACTACAAGCTTGTTATCTTGATTTTGGACAATTAAATTGGGGAAATTTAAATGGATTAATCGGACTTGACGTATTGCTTGCGGGTTCGTTTGTAATAGATCTTAAACTCATGGAAATTTATTCAAATAAATTTTAGGAACAGAAAATAACAATGGTGTGGTTGTCAGTGACCAATTATTATACATATACAACCATAAATTAGTTAAAAAAACCAAATAAAACGAAATGTATCAAAATAATTTTTACCGTTCTTTCCCTTGGAATCCTGTCCGATTTCCGTAGCCATTTTGTAGCCGCGGCTATTAAATTAGAGTAAAATGAGTAACAATAAGCTAACACTAAATAAAATCATAAATTGCTAATAATCCAGTGAAATAAAGCGTTTTGGGACTC
>DAIDKD010000340.1 GCA_027451065.1 Bacillaceae bacterium
TAACTGGCAGTAATGATGAAAGAAAAACCCTACTGAAAAAAGTTTCACTTTATGGTAAAATGAGGTTTAGGTGAAATTGACTTTAAAAAGCGAGTGAAGTATATGTTGAATTGGATAAAAAATAAATTTTCGGGCGGTTACCCACAAGAGCTTTCTCATGAAGAAACAGCGTTTGAGGAGCCCGTTGTATTTATAGAAAATAGTGATGATGTGAGTGGTCAAAGGGACCAAAGATATTTTCGTTTTCCGTTGATTCCAGATGGAGTAAATCAGATAAACATCCCAAAGCAACTGGATTCTAAGTTAGAAAGAGGCAATAACAATAAAGAGAAGCCGACTGGCCGGCATTATCAGAAAGAATATTCCTCGTTATTATTACAGGAGGAAGCAAAAGATAAAAAATCTCATAAGCTATTAGCTGAAAGAACTGATACTGTTTTTCCAGAACGCAAACAGGAAAAAATAAAATCGGAAGCGGATAAAATAATCCCACCGAAAGCAACTACAAAGTTCAATCCGAAACCATCATTAACAAAAACATTTAAACCAACACAGATTCCGTCTCCTATTTATGGCTTTCATCAAAGACCAATTACAGAAGAAGATATTATTCCAGAACAAAAAATAGAAGAGAGAAAGAAACTACACTCCAAGGAGAAACAAGAAGAGCGTGTGGTTGAATCAATTGAGGAAGAAAGAAATATAGTAGAAGAACGAATAGAGGTAGTAAGGGAAATAGAGGAATCAATAGCAGAGGTAACCGATGAGAAAAAGGAAGAAGTTTATGAAGAGAAGGTTGCACCAGAAGGAATTGATGAAGCGAAGGAAGAGTTTTTTGTAGAGCCAAAAGAAGAGGCTACAGCAGAAATGATTGAAGAATCAAAAGGGACAGCTACGTTAGAAATTGTAGCTACAGTACAAAGGAGCTTGCCAATAGAACCTGTTGAAGTAGGAAAACAAATGGAGCAAGCAAAACAAAAGAAACGAGTTGTTCCTTATAATGTATTGATGCTTCAGCAAGACAGACGAAGAATGGCGGGAGCAGGAGAACAAAAAGAAGCTCAAATAGAAAAAACAAAAACACTTCATGTAGAGCAGAAACAAGGAGTGTTATCTCAACCTACAGTTGAAACAAAAGTAGATGTGGTCTCCTCCCAAACGATAGCTGAACCAAGAGAAGTAACAGTGTCCTCTCAGTCGGCAGCCATATCAAA
The DNA here is from genome assembly GCA_027451065.1 of Bacillaceae bacterium. GTDB lineage: Bacteria > Bacillota > Bacilli > Bacillales > Bacillaceae_G > DAIDKD01. The sequence continues at coordinate 1,215 of DAIDKD010000340.1, forward strand.
AGTAGAAGCTGTATCATCTCAATCTGTAACAGTAGAAGAGCATCCAGTAAATTATGCTTTTCCATCGCTGTCATTACTCCAGATGCCAACTGTTTCAGAAGAAAGTGATGACCAGTGGATTGATGAGCAAGCTCAACTATTGCAGGAAACATTAGCAAACTTTAATGTGGGAGCCCAAGTAATTGATGTGACGCAAGGACCGTCGGTGACTCGATTCGAAATACAGCCCGAACCAGGTGTAAAGGTAAATAAAATTACTAATTTAACAGATGACATTAAATTAAGCTTGGCAGCAAAGGATATTCGGATTGAGGCGCCAATTCCAGGGAAAAGTGCAGTTGGGATAGAGGTACCTAATCGTACAAGTAAACCTGTATTATTAAGTGAAATTTTAAAAACACCGGAATTTCATCAGCATCCGTCACCCTTGGCAGTTGCTTTAGGATTAGATATTGCCGGCAGTCCAATTGTAACGGATATTCAAAAAATGCCCCATGGGTTAATAGCCGGAGCGACAGGATCTGGAAAGAGTGTGTGTATCAATGCGATTTTATTAAGTATTTTATATAAAGCGACACCTCATGAAGTGAAGGTGATGCTAATTGATCCAAAAATGGTGGAGTTGGCACCTTACAACAATATTCCACATCTTGTTGCACCAGTTATTACTGATGTGAAAGCTGCGACTGCTGCATTAAAATGGGCAGTGGAAGAAATGGAAAGACGTTATGAGCTATTTGCTCATGCAGGAGCCAGGGATTTAGCACGTTATAATAAGCTTGTGGAAAAACATGGTCAAGGGGAAAAGCTCCCGTATTTAGTTATTGTCATTGATGAGTTAGCAGACTTGATGATGGTTGCACCTGGTGATGTAGAGGAAGCTATTTGCCGGATTGCTCAGAAGGCACGTGCTTGCGGAATCCATATGCTCCTTGCTACACAACGTCCTTCTGTTGATGTAATTACTGGATTGATTAAAGCAAACATTCCAACTAGATTAGCTTTCACAGTTTCATCTCAAACTGACTCTCGGACGATTATTGATATGAATGGAGCAGATAAATTATTAGGAAGAGGCGATATGCTGTTTTTAGAAAATGGTTCGTCGAAACCAATCCGAGCTCAAGGTGTATACGTATCAGATGATGAAATTGAAGAGGTTGTGGTATTCAT
>DAIDKD010000341.1 GCA_027451065.1 Bacillaceae bacterium
ACAGCCTTTAAAATACTTTACAGAAGTATTTTAAAGGCTGTTCTGTTTTCTTCTGGTTTATGTTATGATGACTAGTGGAAAACATGTTTTAAAAGGAGATTACCCCATTGAAATATAAATCAGCTTTCGATATCATTGGTCCTATCATGGTTGGGCCATCTAGCTCACATACGGCTGGTGCCGCTCGAATCGGCTTGTTTGCCAGAAGAATCTTTGGAAAACAACCTACTGAAGCTACCATCTCATTATACGGTTCTTTTGCTAAAACGTATAAAGGTCACGGAACAGACGTAGCAACTGTTGGCGGTATCCTTAACTTCGATACAGATGATGAGCGTATCCCTCAAGCAATACAACATGCCGAAGCATTAGGAATAAAACTAACGTTTATTGAAGAAGATGAAGATACCGATCATCCAAATACTGTCAAGATTTACCTTTCCGATGGATGCGATTCTGCCGAGGTAGTTGGTATTTCCATTGGTGGCGGCAAAACAGAAATTATTGAAATCAATGGTTTTCCTCTCAGTATTGCTGGTTCAAATCCAGCATTGTTCATTATCCACGAAAATAGGCATGGAGCTATTGCCGCTGTATCCACACTCTTAGCAGAGAATAATTACAATATTAGCAGGATGTCGTCCTCACGTAAAAGTAGTGATCCAAAAACCGCTGTTATGATTATTGAATTAGATGAACAAATAAATCCGGATATATTGGAACCACTGAAAAAGCTATCTCACGTTATACAAATTGAAATGATTGGATAATCATGAAGAAAGGAGAAGTCACATGTTTCATAATGTTACTGAACTTCTACAATTTACAAAAGAGCGGAATGCAAAAATATCTGAAGTAATGATACAAATAGAAATGGAAACTACAGGACTTTCTCGCGAGAAAGTTCGTGAGAAAATGGATCGTAATTTGACAGTTATGGAAAATGCCATCCACAAAGGTCTAGAAGGTGTGAAATCTTTTACTGGGTTATCAGGAGGCGATGCAGTAAAATTAAATAATTATATTGCCAGTGGCAAAGGTCTCTCCGGGGATACAATTCTTCATGCCGCCTCACAGGCAATGGCTACAAATGAAGTAAATGCCGCTATGGGAATTATTTGTGCCAATCCTACTGCTGGTGCTGCTGGTACAGTGCCTGGTGTTCTTTTCGCAATCAAAGATAAATTACAGTCTACACGTGACGAAATGATTGACTTCTTATTTTGTGCAAGTGCCTTTGGACTAATCGTTGCTAATAATGCTTCTATTTCAGGAGCAGCGGGAGGCTGTCAAGCTGAGGTAGGTACAGCTAGTGGGATGGCTGCTGCTGCTGCTGTAGAGATGGCAGGTGGGTCTCCTGAACAAAGCGCCCACGCAATGGCCATTGCCCTTAAAAATATGCTAGGTCTTGTTTGCGACCCTGTTGCCGGTCTTGTAGAAGTCCCTTGTGTTTTCCGTAATGCTGGTGGAGCAGGAAATGCTATGGTTGCTGCTGACATGGCACTTGCAGGCATCACAAGTGTTATCCCTTGCGATGAAGTAATTGACGCTATGTATAAGATTGGATGCACCATGCCCGCTACACTTCGGGAAACAGCACTAGGTGGACTTGCTGCTACACCGACTGGAAAAGCACTAGAAAAGAGGATTTTCGGCTAGAGGTTTGGGAAATGGTCTAAAAAAGCAGGCCATTTCTCAAACCTCTTAAAAATGAAAAATCATGATGTGTTCGGGTGAATGAATGCTTGGTCACATGTTTCATTCTTGCTCATAAAAAAAGGAGGCGTTTATGGTGAAAACAGTAGAGTTCTATACACAACCTAATTGCCCACCCTGTACTATGGTGGAACAATTTTTGGATGCACATCAAATTGAGTACACAACTTATGATATAACAGAAGATAACGATGCAAAAAATCGATTGATGTTTGAATACGACTCTTTTTCCACACCAACACTAGTTGTAGACACGATAGTTATTACCGGATACAACATTGAAAAATTGGAAAAAATATTCGGGATTCAAGGATAAAAGCTTAAAACTCATAAAAGTTTTGAACTATTGTAAAAGAGACTGTATGAGTGGTTCTCCCAACTCATACAGTCTCTTTTACAATAACCCGTCATGTCGATAAAGATAATTATATGATATATCGATAAATAGATAGGTCCCATCATGGAGAGGATGGGCATATGTTCGAATCGTTTCTCCTGTTTCCATATCTCGATACAAATGAGACATTTTTCCCCTTCGATTACTTTTCATTTCAATCATTGTTGGAATTATTTACCTTGCTTATTGGCTTCCAAAAAAATTTGGAAAAAGAAAATTAGGGCTTTGGCTTTCAGGAATATTGACAACAGCATT
>DAIDKD010000342.1 GCA_027451065.1 Bacillaceae bacterium
TACGTCCGACCACATTAATATACCTCGGATTACTTAAAATATCAGTCATATACAAGTATCCACCTGGTAAAATTCGGTTTGGTTCTTCTAAAGCTTTACATACTTCTTCCATTAACTCATCTACTTCTTCCTCACTAGAATACGGAATGTATCTGACACCACCAGCAGCTCCCGATAAAGTTTGCAGTGTCCCAATTCCATAGTCCTCGAAGGTTTGCTTCACAATCCCTAAATCTTCACTGATAGAAGATTTAGCAGAACTATAGCGCTCTGTAAAAAAAGTAAGCGAAACAAGACGACGGGGATTTCGTAATAAGTAACGGGTCATATCAACAAGCCTAGCACTACGTCTAACTTTCATAACACACCTCTAAACACGAATATTTTAATAATAATTCTACATTAACATACGTATTTATTCAAGTGTTTCTCGCTCTCCTATTAACCTAACTGCATATACTTGTTCACAAAATCCCTTTAATCCGTTGTAAACCCGATGCATCCGTGAATCATGTCGCACCAAGGAGAATACTGTTGGGCCACTTCCACTCATCAATGCAGCATCCGCTCCAAATTTTTTCATCTGCTCTTTAATACGCTCTACTTCTGGGTGCATCTGAAACGTTACTGCTTCTAAAACATTTCCAACTGAGTTGCACATTTTTTCATAATTATTTTCGGAAATCGCCTCAATCATTCGATCTACATTTGGGTGAACCATGTTTTGCATATCTACATTTTTATATACTTCAGCAGTAGATACGCCAATAACTGGTTTTGCCAATACAACCCAGCAAGACGGTGGCACCTGAATGTGCTCTATCTTCTCTCCTCTTCCTGTGGCAATAGCCGTTCCACCATACACACAGAAGGATACATCTGAACCGATTCTCGCACCTAATTCTGCTAATTCATCAAGACTTAGTCCTAAGTTCCATAGCTTATTCAATCCACGCAATGTCGCCGCAGCATCACTGCTTCCACCAGCCAATCCCGCTGCAACTGGAATAACCTTATCGATTGTAATGATAACTCCTTGCTTCACATTGCAATGCTCTTTTAACAATGCGGCAGCTTGGTATGCTAAATTACGTTGATCATCAGGAACAAAACGATTATGAGATTGAATAATAATTTTATTTTCAGGAATATCTTCCAATTCAATTCGATCCGCTAAGTCAATTGTCGTCATAATCATACGCACTTCATGATAATTATCTTTCCTTTTCCCTAGTATATCTAAAGAAAGATTAATTTTTGCGGGAGCTTTTACTAGTATTTTCACTCTTTTCACCTACTTGCGTTCTCATTTTCTTGTTCATTATTGTACCATAAAACAATGGGATGTGTGAAATGGACAAATACCGCCCCATACACACATCCCATTGTTTTACAGTGAATGAGAATCATAAAAAATAGGGTTATGAAAAATAGTGAAAAAAATAAACCATATTCTCATAACCCCACATTTTTAAAATATTTTTTTTATTTTCCAATACCCCTGTATACATCTACTTACCGACACAATAATTATAAATACCACATTTTGGACAGTGGACACTTAAGGATTCATCAATTTTTTGATTTGAAAATCCAGAAGATAAATTTGCGTCATGTGCTACCACGGCGATAGCTATTTGCATCGTTTTCATTTCAAAACCACATTCGAGACAACGTACTATCATGATAAACATCCCCCTAAAAAATCTCCATCTCACAATATAAATATAACATTATCAGAAGGTTCAGTAAATTATTTCGATAAATTAGAGGGGAGTGGGAGTTGGGAAAAGCACCCAATTCTCACTCCCCCCAAATTTATCGTGAAAGGAAAAAGAAATATGCGTTTGAATTATGGTTGGTTGTTTCTTGAAGTTAATTGTTCCTCTGCAAGCTCAATGGCTCGTTTCACCATATTTCCTGCATCTTTGGCACGAATGCCACCCCAACCTTCTTTTTGGACAGTGTCATAAAACCCTAATTCTTTCGCAAGCTCTACTTTCAAATGCTCAGACATAACACTTTTACGTCTACCCATCTAAGAAAGCCTCCTTTTGTCCATTTTCAACGACACACATAGTATGTAACTTCATCACTAAAAATATGTCTGTTACGCGTAATTTCCTTCCTGCTCATCTAAGAAAAATAATTCTACTGTAGAAGTCAAAATATCCGCATAGCTGAAAGAAACACGATCAAATGTATTTTCTTCTTGATCTAATTCAATGACAAATACCGACGGATACGTTTCTGCTAATACACCCGCATGCTCCACTGTTTTTCTCCGTCCGCTATTGGCCTTTAACGTTAATTTTCTGCCAATATTATGTTCTAATGATTCCTTTATGTCTGCCAAGTTTTTTT
>DAIDKD010000343.1 GCA_027451065.1 Bacillaceae bacterium
TATCCGGCACGACGTCAACGAAAGTCCCTTCCGAAACATCAGAATCTATAGTCGTTTTTCCTGTAATCTGTTCTTTCTTTTCATAATAGAGAATCAGTCGATACTTTCCGCCAGCATGTGGTTCGAATGGGGAGACTTCCCCTCTCATCCCTTCAGGCGGAAGCCACTTGATTAGTGAATCCGGGTCGATGAAGGCCTGATAAAGCGTGTGCGGTGAAGACGCAATATTCTTTGAAACCGTGTCGATTCGTCCAGTTGATGATCGCTCCTGCATTTCAATCGCTCCTTTACCACATTTTTCTGTTTTTAGTTAGCTAGTTTCCTTTGAACGTCGGAATCTTTTCTGGAATAATACAGTTTCGCCACCAGATACATCAGGAACATGACGACCGCTCCTATAATGGTAAGGGACAGTATGTAAACCGGATTGAATGTCATTCCAGATACTGTGATATCAGAGCCGATGCTGTGCAAGTAGACTAAAGGACCTGCCGATCCCGGTGTATAGGTAAATAAATAATTGGCTTGCTCATTAAAAATATCAGTGAACCAGTTATTTACGATAACTGACAACACATACAGCGGCACCACAATCCCATAAGCTTTCAAAAGGGCTCTTCGATCGATCCGGATCATCTCTGTTAACAGCAGGTATAGCCCCGTCGCTACAATCAGCATATGCCCAAAAATATAGGAAAGTCCTAGAATGCTAAGTACATTACTGTATGTTTCCAGTGCATCGGCAAATATGATGGCTGCCAGACCTGCAGGCACAGCCAAGCACCAGGCAATCGTGCTAATCACACGACGAGCAGGATTAATCGCAACCATAAGCAGCAGGATGTTGGCAAAGTGAGAGATATGGAATGGGAAAACCTCAGGACCCAAGCCGTCGGTACTGAAAACATAAATTTGTCTGGTAGCTAATATGCCTACCAGGATTATCCCCATCGCTATGGCAACATGTCTCTTTACTGCAAATGCTTTGTATCGAGTGAATATATATAATGTAATGGCGAGCGCGAAAGGAAAAACGATCATAAAGTAATGAAACGTGCTCCGCATTTCAAACTGCATCTGCATAGTGTATACATCCTCTCATCATCTCCAGTAAAAAAATAAAAATCTTCCACCCGCATTACAAGCCCCTTCTGTAATACTGCAAGCAAAAATCCCTACGAGTGAACTTAACCCGTTAGATGATGGCACGCTACTCTCTTATATTTATTCAGTATGAAGTAACAATTGATCTAAATCCATTATTTTAATTTTCTTTTTCGGTAACTGTTTAATCAATCCAAGTTCTTCTAGAGTAGTAAACTTACGGCTGATTGTTTCTGGTGTGGTACCAAGATACGAGGCTAAATCCTTTTTGGACATCGGTAAGATAATCGTTGGACTATTGCCACTTCCCTTTTCAACATTCTCAGCTAAAAAGGATATAATGCGGGTTTCTACATTTTCAATCGCTACTTGTGTGGTTTGTTTTTCAGAATCCTTCAAACGCATCGTTACTTCTGACAGTATTTTTAATGAGATCTGCGGATATTCCACCAAATACTCTTGTAAATCCTCTCGTTTAATTAAACAAATGGATGTATTTTGTAGTGCTTCCGCATAGTTATCATGAATACTTCCAGGTTGGAAAATGGCGACTTCACCTGTAAAATCACCGGGATTTAAAATGCGAACAAGTTGTTCTTTTCCAGAATCCGATAAGCGGTAAATCCGAGCCTTACCTGAATTGATTATATATAAGGTATCATCTTCCTCATCTGCACGGAATAACATTTCCACTTTTTTAAGATGAAGTGTCTTGGCAGATTCCGCAATCAAATCCATTTGTGAGTCTTCCAAATGGTTGAAAATGGGAACAATACGAATACATTCTGCATGTCCATATTGGTGATGACAACATTGGTTTTTTTCCAAAATAACCTCTCCTTTTTATAAAAAGTCTAAGAGGGTATCCTAGGCTTCCTTTCTATTCACTCGATTAAGCAGGTTTTACCTTTGATTTGACAACAGGATATCCTAAGTCTTCAATTGCCTTTTCGATATCGTTAATAGCGACTGCTTCTGAATCAAAATCTACTTTTACTTTACTGGCATTAAATAATACTTTTAAGCTATCATGATTAACCCCGTTTAATCCTTTCACCGCATTTTCAATCTTTTGCATACAAGATGGACAAGATAATGTTTCTAATTGAATAACTGCTTTTTGCATGAATTATTTCTCCTTTCATCTTATCTTTGATTTTTTTGTTTTCCCTCTTCTTCTTTACAATTTAAGTATAGTTCAGGTTCAACGAAATGAATTTGATGCAAATCAAGTTTTAAGAAAAAGTAGGGGAGT
>DAIDKD010000344.1 GCA_027451065.1 Bacillaceae bacterium
AAGGATTTTTCTTTAATAGAAACCAGCAGCAAAGATGGTGATGTGGGACAACTGAAAGAATATTTACATAAAGTGCAAGAGCAGTCCATGCAACTGATAGAACAACGGAGGATTCAATCTGTTCTTGTACCAGAAGTGGAGAAAACTATTCTCTATCTTCGTGGGCTGCTAAAAAAAGGTGACTTATCTGAGTCAGAGTTGAAAGAGCAGGAAGAACTTATAAATACCGAAATGCAGAATCTTATAAGGAAAACGGACGAACTCACTAGTACTTTTCGCAAAGAAACACAGCAATGCGTGCAGGAAATCATCGGTGATGTCAGAATAGGGCTTAATAGGGAAATGGACCATTATGTATCAATGGCTATGAGTGGTGATGATGAGGAAAGTATCTCACAGAGTATCAATGCTGATGTACGTACCACAATAAACGAAAGTGTTCAAAGAAGGTTTCTTGAAAAAGCCCAAAAATATATAGAAAATGTGGCTACTCAAATTGAACTGACTGACTCACTTTTAATAGAAGCATTCACTGCTAACGATACATCAGGAGGAAGCGTGATAGGTGGGGTGATTGGAGGAGGTGCAATCGCAGGTGCCGTGGCTTCAGGAGCTTTGGCTGGATTAGGTGGTACTGTAACTACTGCTGCTTTAATGGGGGGAAGTACTTTGGCCGCTGGGTCATTAGCTATAGGCTCTTTAGCAATACCGGTTGTGGGCATAGTTGTGGCGATTGGTGCTGTAATTGGCGGTCTTATTATGAAGAGTAGAAGGGAGAAAAAAAGGCAGGAAATGAAGGCACAACTGCATCGACAATTTCAATCACAAGTATTCCCTTCAGTGATAAACCAAGTTTCTCCTATCATCACAAAGTATTTAACTGAGAAAACAGAAGAAATCAGCAACAATATCGAAGAGCAAATCAAAAATCGTAAAGTTATTATCGAGAAGGCGCTAGAAGATAACCGGAAAAATCAAGCGGTAGAAGTAGAAGAATTCAGCAAGCGTAGGGATGAAATTAGTAAGGATCTTGACAGGTTAGGGGAGTTGTGCCATGGATAATGAAAAATTGTTGAAACAATTTAAGCTGTTGGCTGAAATATTGAAGCAACCTAGCGATACTAAATCTGAGGAGATTTTAACAAAGTTAAGAATAGTAATTTATGAGAAGCTACCCAATGCTTTCCATCAAGGAGCACCTTTGGAATATCCGGAGTTAATTACTGACTTACAAGGATTGTATGAACAATTTCGCAACTTTGTCATGTATGATAAATTGATTGGCAAAAATGTAGTTGCTTTAGGAGGAGGTTTTTCTTGCGGAAAGTCTAGTTTTCTAAATGCTATTAATGGCGAGAGCGCCCTTCCTACTGATATTGATCCATCTACCGCAGTTCCGACCTTTATTGTAAATGGTGAAAAGCATAAAGCAGTTGGGGTAAATATCTTTGATGCAAAAATACCAATTGAACTGCAAGATTTCCGTTCTATCTGCCATGGTTTTGGTGAATTGCGGGGTGAAGATGGTGAGTTGGTTTCAGAGCCGGTCATGTTAGGACACGTGTTGAAAAGTGTTTTTTTAATGTCTCCAAAGCAAACATACAATAGTTTGGTATTTGTGGATACACCGGGATTCTCTAAGGCAGATTCGGACGCTTATTCTGCAAAAACAGACGAAATAATTTCAAGATCCCAGCTTGATTCTAGTAGTTACAATTTGTTTTTTGTTCAAGCTGATGCTGGAACTCTCAAGAATGAAGATATCCAATTTATCCAGTCTTTACGTAAAGATATACCGAAGTTATTCATCGTTAGCAAAGCGGATGTAAAAAGTGAACAAGAATTAGAAAATATCGTAGCTCATATCAAATCACAATTATTGAAAAATGGAATTGCCCATATAGATGTACTTAGATTTTCTAGTACAAAACCGACTAGCTACGACTCAAAAGCTATACATGAGATATTGAAACAGTGGAATAAAAACCCAGAAGCCCCTAAATTCGCACGGAACTTTAAAAAGCTATTTATTCGATGTCGATCTTATTTTGAAGATGCCATTGAAGTGGAGCGACGACGATTGGAAAAGTTGAATCAGTCTTTAACAAAGATGGAAGGTGAAGATGCAGAAGTACTGGGTTCTTTAAGGTTATTGGTAAAAGAGGGACAGGATAAGGTTCAAGAGCTGAAGAAGTCCTATGAAACATTAAAAAACTTGAAAGATGAGTTTTTTGGGGAACTGAAACATATATGTGACCAAATTGGGATTGATATGCCAGAACCTTCCGAAATCGAGATGGTAGAAGATGTTCCCAATCCTCTTGAAATTCTGAGAAATTATAAAAAAACT
>DAIDKD010000345.1 GCA_027451065.1 Bacillaceae bacterium
TTTCTTCTTATCTATATTGCCCATCAGTCCTGTTTGACGAATATCTCTAAACTCTATATCCTCTACAATATTTTCATCACGTTCTTTTTGTTGTAAATTCGGCAATTCTAATTCATTAAATAAAGCTTGTTCTAGTTCCATAATGGACACTTCTGCCTCATAATAATCTTCTCCAGCTTGGTCTCCCGCTCCTTGCCCTTTTCCTGGTGCTTTTTTTCCGTCACTATTACCATCCCTCGCTACCACATCACCTATTTTACTTTCTCCATTCCCTTGTCCTACGTGCTTATTTTTATCATAATTATAACGGATTTTATATTCATCCAATGAACGAATTGGAATTTTCACAACGTCTTTTCCATTAGACATAATGATGCTTTCTTCAGTAATCAGCTCCGGTAGATTATTCTTGATGGCTTCTTGCACTTTTTCTTGATGTCGTTGTTGATCATCATGGCCTTTTCTATGCAGGGACCAGTTTTCTCTTGCAATAGTGTAACTTTGTTTATCTTCTTTGCTCATGGTTCTTTCCCTCCTTATTCAAATTTTTTATTCACCAATCACTTTACTTTTGCATATTGTATAAGGGTGCAAATTCTACCTTTTAATGTGGATTATTCTATCATATGCAAGTTCGAGAAATAATTGACAAGGAATTACAGAACTACCTGAATTTAGCGAGATTTATTAATTAATAAAATGACAAAACGAACAATAACCTTGTGAGACTGTCCTTCTAATTTTATAATAGAAAGTAGGATAAAAAAGCAGATGCTCAATCATTCTTTTCGCAATGGGATAGGCGCTCTCTGCTTGATAAGTTTTACAATTTTTCAAAAATAACAAAAATGATCGATGAAAGAGGATAATATGCTTAGGCGATATGTAAATACACTTGACTATAAACTGCTCGTTGTTACTCTAATCCTTTGTGGGATTGGAGCTATCATGGTATTTAGTTCCAGCAGTATCGTTGCAATTAGGAGATTCGGTGTGAGTCAGTACCACTTTTTTATTACCCAGTTAATGACAATGGCTGTCGGTGGGTTACTTTTTTTAATTTTTTCTTTGTTACCCTATCAAGTATTAAAAAAACGAATATTTATTATTGGGAATCTTTCCTTGACATTCATTTTAATGGTATTGGTATTATTCTTTAGTGATACACATGCCGGCGTAAACCGTTGGATTAACATTGGTGGTTTTCAATTCCAGCCATCAGAATTTATTAAAATAGCATTCATCATCATATTAGCAGCTGCATATGCAAAGAAGCAGCCCGTGATTAACGACCTGAAAAGAGGTCTTTTTCCACCCTTAATTTATGTGGGATTTGTATTTTTAGGGATTTTTGCCCAAAGGGATTTAGGAACTTCATTGCTAATTTTAGGAATAGCTGCATGTATGATCCTTGGAGTTGGCATGGAGCCGAAAAGGACAATACGAATTGCCTTATTAGGATCTATTGCAGCAACAATATTAGGGGTTTTCGGCTATTTTTTTATTTTGGAACCCTACCAATTGTCCCGTTTTACAGCATCATTCGATCCTTTTAGTGATTCATTAGGAGTAGGATTCCAACCAATTACTGCATATATGGCGATGACCAATGGTGGCTTATTTGGAGTTGGGTTAGGTAATAGTATTCAAAAATTTGGCAGGCTTCCTGAAGCGCATACAGACTATATTATCGCTATCGTTGCGGAGGAATTAGGTTTCTTTGGTGTATGCGTCGTACTTGGTGGACTAGCATTTATTTCTTTACGTGGTTTGGCGATTTCCCGTAGATGCCCTGACTCATTTGGCAGCTTATTGGCTATAGGAGTTTCATCCTATATCACACTGCAAACATTTGTGAATATAGGTGGCATCACAGGCATGATACCTATGACTGGTATCCCGTTGCCATTTATTAGCTATGGAGGTTCATCCATCGTCGCCACATTATTCGGAATGGGTATATTAATGAGCGTTTCCCGCTATACAAATTCTCTTGCGCTAGAAGAAAAAAGTCCGAAAAAAGAAGTAGCAGCACGATTACAAGTGGTGAAATAAGAAAAGGTTGTGAAAAAGGTAAAAAATCTCCTTTTTCACAACTATCTTCCTACAAAATTTTTATTGCTTCAGTTATATTTCGCTTTTACTCGTCTTCACTATCCTCGTCTACAGCATCCTCTGGATCTTCGACGATATCCTCTCCATTGTTTTCCATATCTTCATCATCATTTATCAAATCATTGTCTGTATCACCATTGTTATCATAATCAGTATCTTCTACTGGTGCCTGCTCCTCGATATTATCATTGTCGTTGTTATCGTCTTGTCCAAAATTACATCCCCCAAACAT
>DAIDKD010000346.1 GCA_027451065.1 Bacillaceae bacterium
GATTGCATAGTTATTTTATTATAAGAAGTAACTAATTTACTAAGAGGCTTCCAACTCAAAAACAGTGATGTTAGGAATATTAAAGAAACGAAATGGTAATCTCGTATTCCCCAGTCCTGTGTTCACATACAGCAATGTATCAAATTCCCCTTCTATCTCATAAAGGCCACGTACATAAATTTCTGCTTTCACCGTTTTTAATAATGGCCCATAAAAAGGAATATACACTTGTCCTCCATGACTGTGCCCTGCTAGTGCAAGATCGATTGGATAATCCACAAAATCCTTTATCAAATCAGGTTCGTGAACGAGCAATATATTCACATCAGCTTCACGAATCCCTTCAACAGTCGCTTTAGGGTCATAATTCCCTAGTAAAATATCATCAGTTCCCATCATGTTGACGGTAGTTCCATTAATCGTCAATCGCTGTTGCTCGTTCACAAGGAGCGTGAAGCCTGCTGTCTCCATCAAGCCTGGATAAATCCATTCAGCACCGCCACCGTTGTCCCTGTTTCCTTTTACCGCAAACTTCCCATATTTCGCTTCAATCTGTGACAAAACAGCACCAATAGCTTCAAAATCGCCATTATATGTATTCGCATTATCCAGTAAGTCCCCAGTAAAGACAACTACATCAGCGTCTTGCTCGTTGATTAAATCTACTACACGCTCTAGTTGTTCAATATCAAAAAAATCACCTAAATGAGTATCTGTAAACTGAACAACTTTGATACTATCACCTTGGATTTTATCAAAACTCATGGAGTAATTTCTCGTCATTAATAAATTTGGTTCTATAAAAGTCGCATAAACTGCAACAAGTATCATCAAAAAAATAACAAATCCAATAAATTTCAGCAAAAGCTTCACCCCACTCACCCCCTGATGCAACTTTTTTTACCAGTTAAATACTTTTTAGCCCTATATATTCAATTTGTGTTCCACAACCGCTATGGGCATATCCCTTTGCTTCGTTTGGGTATTTTTTCTTCCGATTAATGACCACTCCACAGGTTGGGCAACGATATTGTTGTACCTTGCCTTTATACGGAACTGTATGAGTGCTGTGACTGCCATGCTTCCGCAATTCTCTCTCAAAATACTGTTCTCCATCTCGATATGGCTTATCCAACTCATAAAGAGCGTAGTGCACACATTCATGAATTAACGTTGCTTTTATTAATTCCCATGGTTGGTTTTTAATATAATTTTTCCCAATCTCAATTCGCAAAGACTCTTTCCGATTTCTTTGGTGGAGAAATCTGCCATGGATATTTTTCAATCTGCCATTTACCACTACTGGTATTTTCAGCTCCAATCCGTAAGCTTCCTGCAAAAAATTCCTTGCTTGGCTTGTTAGTTCCTTTTCTACCGTCTTCCAGTCTATTTGAGTTCCTATCATTTCCAGTCTGCTCCTCGGCATTGATTAATAAATCTCACCACATATAGAAAGCACCCAAGTGGGCTATTGATATAGCTTACCTACATGGATGCTTCTTTGTTATTCATTTGATTCGGTCAAGAAAAAGTTTCCTTTTATTCAACATCAATTTCTACTACATTGATGTCTTTTTCTTGCTTCTGAACTGTAACTGTAAGCACGCCTTGGTCAAGTTTTGCTTTGATATTATCTGGTTTCCCATCGATCAAGTAGATATTTCTGCTCATAGATGTGAAGTATCTTTCTTTGTGGATATAATTCTTGCTCTCTTCTTCTGTTTCTTCCTTCTTCTCCACAGAAACTGTCAACGTACCTTCGTTCATACTTAATTGAATTTCGTCTTTCTGAATACCTGGAAGTTCTGCGTGGACTATATACTCAGCATCTGTTTCTTCAACATCAATTTTAAACGAATCTGGCAAAATATTTTTACGAATCCAGTTGTCGTTAAAATTATCACTAATAAAGTCATCCACAATATTTCTCAATTCATTAATACCTTGGCCTCTTCTAGATGAAACAAATTTTCCCATAATCAAAAATCCCTCCCAAATGTAATAAATTCTTTCCTATTTATAAACTAACATATTTTTTCAATGGCTGCAATTTTTTCTACAAAGAACATTATCTGGAAATACTTATAACTGGTAAATATCTCGATATTTCTGTTCCAAATATCTAATTAAATAATCTACATTCAGTCCTTCCCCTGTTGCATTTTCTAAAAGTTCTAGGGGCTTTTTCATTTTTCCGTACTGATGAATACGGTTTGTTAACCAACTCTTTATCGGCTCAATATCTCCCGCTTCTAACAACGCATCATATTCAGGAATATCTTGCAACATATAATGTTTCCATTGAG
>DAIDKD010000347.1 GCA_027451065.1 Bacillaceae bacterium
TACGGAGTTATCTGTATGGATGGTTATGGTAGTATTGTTTATCCGCAGCATTGGAACGGCTTTTCATTCTCCAGCTCTCAATGCGGTTACGCCACTTTTAGTACCAGAAGAACAGCTTACGAAATGCGCAGGTTATAGTCAGTCTTTGCAGTCAATAAGCTATATTATTAGTCCGGCGGCTGCAGCATTGTTATACTCCGTTTGGGAATTAAATGCAATTATTGCTATCGATGTATTGGGCGCCGTGATTGCATCTATTACGGTAGCAATTGTAAGTATTCCCAAGCTGGACGATCCAGTGAAAAATTTGAAACCAAATTTCATAAGAGAAATGAAAGAAGGAATTGTCGAATTGAGACAAAACAAAGGCTTATTTGCCTTATTACTCTTAGGAACGCTATATACGTTTGTGTATATGCCAATTAATGCACTATTTCCTTTAATTAGCATGGAATACTTTAATGGAACACCTGTGCATATTTCCATTACCGAAATCGCTTTTGCATCTGGAATGCTAGTAGGCGGTCTACTATTAGGAAGGTTGGGGAACTTTGAAAAGCGTGTATTACTAATAACAGGTTCATTCTTTATAATGGGAGCCAGTTTAGCCGTTTCAGGATTACTTCCTCCAAGTGGATTTGTTATATTTGTAGCTTGCTGTGCAGTAATGGGGCTTTCGGTGCCATTTTATAGCGGTGTGCAAACAGCTCTTTTTCAGGAGAAGATTAAGCCTGAATATTTAGGACGTGTATTTTCTTTGACCGGAAGTATTATGTCATTTGCTATGCCAATTGGATTAATTCTTTCTGGATTCTTTGCTGATAGAATTGGTGTAAATCATTGGTTTTTACTATCAGGTATTTTAATTATTGGCATTGCTATAGTGTGCCCCATGATAACAGAGGTTAGAAAATTAGATTTAAAATAAAATAATATTGGAGGGATATTTATGTATCTTATTTTCATGTAATTCTTCCTGCTAAAATCGCAGGGTTTTCCCTGCGTACAAGCAAATGAAAGCATGCGATTATAGACAGGAGGAAATAAGATGGAATTGATATTAAAAGCTAAAGACATTCGTGTGGAATTCACAGGGCGAGATGTTTTAGATATAGATGAATTAGAAGTATATGATTATGACCGTATTGGTTTAGTAGGAGCAAATGGTGCAGGGAAAAGCACTTTACTCAGGGTGCTTTTAGGGGAATTAACTCCAGCAGGATGTAAAATGAATCGTCTGGGTGAACTTGCTTATATCCCTCAGTTGGACGAAGTAAGTTTGCAGGAGGAAAAAGATTTTGCACTTGTAGGCAAGCTGGGTGTTGAGCAATTAGATATACAGACCATGAGCGGTGGTGAAGAAACAAGACTTAAAATAGCACAGGCTTTATCAGCACAAGTACATGGTATTTTAGCCGATGAACCTACCAGTCATTTAGACCGTGAAGGAATTGATTTTCTAATTGGACAGCTAAAATATTTTACAGGTGCACTGTTAGTTATTAGCCATGACCGATATTTTCTTGATGAGGTAGTAGATAAAATATGGGAACTGAAAGATGGAAAAATCACTGAGTATTGGGGAAACTATTCTGATTTTCTTCGCCAGAAAGAGGAAGAACGCAAGAGCCAGGCAGCAGAATACGAACAATTTGTTGCGGAACGTGGCCGATTGGAAAGGGCTGCGGAGGAAAAGCGAAAACAGGCTCGTAAAATAGAACAGAAGGCAAAAGGTGCTTCAAAAAAACAAAACACTGAAGGCGGAGGACGTTTAGCTCATCAAAAATCAATAGGAAGTAAGGAAAAAAAGTTGCATAATGCCGCTAAATCCCTAGACCATAGGATTGCGGCCTTAGGAAATGTAGAAGCTCCAGAAGACATTCGCAGGATTCGTTTCAGGCAAAGTGATGCATTGGCACTCTACAATCCATATCCTATTGTCGGTACGGAAATTACTAAAATATTTGGGGATAAGATACTGTTTGAAAAAGCATCTTTTCATATTCCCCTAGGAGCAAAAGTGGCGCTAACTGGTGGCAATGGAACAGGAAAAACAACTTTAATCCAAATGATGTTAAACCATGAAGATGGAATTTCTATTTCACCTAAGGCAAAAATAGGTTACTTTGCACAAAATAGTTACAAGTACAACGGTAATCAGAAAGTCCTAGAGTTTATGCAGGAGGATTGTGATTACAATGTTTCAGAAATTCGTTCAGTTCTAGCATCAATGGGGCTTAAACAAAACGATATTGGAAAAAGCTTATCTGCTTTAAGCGGCGGAGAAATTATTA
>DAIDKD010000348.1 GCA_027451065.1 Bacillaceae bacterium
CATCCATATACCCCATATCACCAGTGTATAGCCACCCATCTCGCAATACTGCATCTGTCTCTTCAGGGCGATTCCAATACCCTTTCATCACTTGAGGTCCCTTTACAACTAATTCGCCTATTTCATTTATTTCTGCTTCTTCACCAGTTTCTTGATTTAGAATCATAGCATCTGTACTTGGCCATGGTATCCCAATGCTACCGTTTACTCTTTTTCCCCAAATCAAATTACAATGTGTAATAGGAGAGGCTTCTGTTAATCCATAGCCTTCAACTAATTTTCCTCCTGTCACCTTTTCAAATTTTTCTTGTACCTCTACTGGTAGTGGTGCTGAGCCACTGAGACAAGCTTTAATAGATGATAGATCATATTCTTCTATTTTCGGATGATTAATAAGAGCAATATACATCGTTGGAGCTCCTGGAAACAAAGAAGGACGGTGCTTCTCTATAGCTTTTAATACATCTTCAATTTGAAAACGAGGTAAGAGAATCATTTTATATCCTTGCATAATCGCCAAATTCATTACTGTGGTCATTCCGTATACATGAAAAAATGGCAAGGCACCTAACACTGTTTCCTTTCCTCGCTCTATATTAAATAACCATTGTGCAGACATAATTGTGTTCATGGCTAGATTACGGTGAGTCAACATGACACCTTTTGGCAACCCTGTCGTTCCTCCCGTATATTGCAGGATTGCAATATCGTCAACAGCAACTTCTACATCGGCAAAAGCATCTGCTTGCCTCTTCAATACTTCTGTCATTACATGATTACCATTGCTATGCTGTACTTGAACTAATACTTGATTATCTTTTCTTTGGACAAATGGATAGATGATGTTTTTAGGAAATGGTAAGAAGTCTTTTATACTAGTGACAATGATGTGTTCTAAGGAGGTTTTTTCTCTTACTGTGGATACTTGAGGATAAAAAACATCTAAGCAAATAATCATCTTTGCTTCTGAATCATTCAGTTGATAAGTTAATTCTCTTTCTGTATACAGCGGATTGGTTTGAACAACAATTCCACCAGCCAATAAAGTTCCATAATATCCAATAACAGCTTGTGGACAATTGGGAAGCATAATAGCAACCCGATCACCTTTTTTCAACCCTATTCCTTTCACATAATTTGCAAAACGTACTACATATTCATAAAGTAGCTTATACGTAAGCTCTTTACCCATAAAATGAAGCGCTTTCTCTTCTGGGAATTCTTTTGCGGTCTGTTTCAAATAATAAGTCAGAGGTTGAACATTTGTTGCAATATGCGCAGGAATTTCCTTTGGATAGTGGTGAATCCACCTTTTTCCCATAAACATACCCCTCTTCATAAAGTTTACTCCTACATATTATAGCCTTTGGAAATATTTGGAACAAATTTATCATCAGAAAATTCTTGAATATTTTCCGCTAATATTTGCAATACTTTATTAAAAACATTTATAATTATTTTGTAAGAACAAACGAAACGAGGAGGAATTGAATATGAATCAAAAAAGGTGGGTTGCATTAGGAGTCGCTGGCGCAATATTATTATTTTCAATCGTTACCCAAATAACTACCTCTATTGCTACGATGCAAACAGAGGAAACTGCTACGTCTTTTATGGAGGAGTGGTTTCCAAATGATTCTGGCATAACAGAGTACGTCATCGAAGGGGGAGATATAAACAACCGTATTGCTGTCCTACAAGTAAATGGAACAATTATCGATTCTGGCACTTCATCCTTACTAGACACTGAATCATATAATCATCAAAACTTTTTAAACGAGTTGGAGATGATAAGAACTGACCCTTCCGTGAAAGGTATTGTTCTAGCTGTCAATTCTCCTGGAGGTGGTGTTTTTGAATCTGCACAGATTAAAAGTAGATTAGATGAACTTCAGCAAGATTATCAGATTCCAATCTATGTATCTTTCGGCTCGACTGCTGCTTCGGGAGGATATTATATTTCAGCAGGTGCTGACAAGATTTTTGCTTCAAGAGAAACATTAACTGGTTCAATTGGTGTTATCATGCAAACTTATAATTTAACTGGTTTATTGGATGATCTTGGCATCTCTGATGAAACGATTAAAAGCGGTGAACATAAAGATATTGGCAGCATGACAAGAGATATGACCGATGAGGAAAGGGAGATTCTGCAATCTATGATTGACAATTCTTTCGATGATTTTGTTACGCTTATCGCTGAGGGACGAGATATGAGTGAAGAAGAAGTGAGGAACATTGCTGATGGTAGAATTTACGACGGACGCCAGGCG
>DAIDKD010000349.1 GCA_027451065.1 Bacillaceae bacterium
TGTAGTACATCAACCATACCGCTTATCCCTTTTTCTGAATAATAAGCGATACGATGAGAGTCTGTGAGAATCTCACCTCCTTGCGCAGAAATGGCAAACCCGCCATCAGCGATAGAAAGTTTTCGCTTTGTTTCTATTTGATGAATCCGAATATGCCAAGGCATAAAAGGGATGACATACGTCTTTACTAATACGTCATGCCAAGGTTTCCACTCTGAATATAGGTAGTCATCCTCTATTTCATATACTTCCACCCCATATCTACTACGATAATAATGATCCTGCTCACTTATTGCTAGCGTGTTATCAAATGCTCCTTGCCTTAAGCCTAAAGACCCTTTAGGTACACTAAATCCAAAAGCAGAAGAATATACAAACTTCTCATATTTTGATTCAGCGTGAGCATGAGGTTCACAGTGCAGCCCTACTGTAAATATCTGAACTTGCTTTCCTTCTGAATCTCTCTCCACTATCATCCTTGCTTCAGGTAAAACAATTTTTCGTGGAGCATCACCTCCTCTTTCCTCCGCTTTCCAAAATGGATGATTCCATGGAACAGCTAGAACAAGAAAACTTTTCAATGCCCAATAAGGAGAGCCGTAGCCATTATATCCTTCAGCAAAAATAAGATTTCGATAAGCATAACCAATTGTCAATTCCCCTGATGCTGAAAAAATATCTTGCTTGAACCAATGACGTAAATTTTGAAGTAATAAATGTTTTATTTCTCCCCAAGGAATTGCTTCTACATCAGCAAATACAAGTGCACTCCAAAAAGCAGACTGGGCAAAGCGATATGTCATGCTTCTTCCAAAAGGTACCGCTGCACCATCCTCTGCGAAGAAACCTCTAAATCTTTGTGCGAATAAAATAGCCCGCTCCCTGAAAATAGAAGCATTTCTTCGATCCTCGTCTTTCATTACTTTTGCATAGATAAGTCCATAGTAATGAATGGCAAAAGGAACATAGTAATCAATTTGATCAGGATAGCCATCTACATACCAGCCATTATCCGTGTAGAAAGAATGAATCTGTTCCATTGCTTCATCTATTTTTTCTTGACTGTACTTCATTCCGAATGTTTTCAAGCTAATATTTACTAGTATCCTAAAAAACAACCAGTTATTTTTCGGCATGTCAAAATCATTTATTTGCATGAGCCAGTTGGAAAGGTTTATCTGCTCTTCTTCTGTTAATACGTCCCAAACATACTCTTTGGCAATACACAACGCCACTCCTAACACAGCCATTTCCACCATTAACTGATCAAAGTCATGAATTTCTCCCCAATAATGAGGGGAATGAGGATTCGTTCCTGCTTTTATTTTCTCTATATATTTCTCAAAATAAGCATAGTTTTGTTTGCCTGCCAACAATGGAATAATCCCCCATAAAGGCCGTAACAACGATTCTATTTCTCTCGTTTTTTCATCATATACAGTTCCACCTGTATCAAGCTTTAAGCCCATGTGCTCCTCATCAAAAAAACTCTCTAATGGTGTGACGATTTGCAATAAGGCTGCTGTTACATCTTCTCTTGTTTTTAATGGATTTTCTTTTATCGAACGGTTGAATTTATTGAACATGACGCTTCCTCTCCTTCTTCATTTACCATGATTCACTATTTTTCATCACAATATAAAAAATAACACTGGGTAATACCAATAGTCCAAATACAGGCCTCATGACTACAACAAATATAAAAACTCCAAATAAAATAACATGTAAAATCGTTAAATAGCTTTTTTTCACTGAGAAATAGAACGAGAACCTTATGATTTCCCCTAGAGAAAATGTAGACTTTACGACGAGAATCATCCCACAAAGGAACATACTGATGACGAAAACGATTAGTACCATCATTGGCGGTGCGGCAACCACAAAATAACTTGTCTGTGCAAACAATAATAAGTCAGCTATCAATATAATCAAGACAATGAATGATAGTAGCCATACAAAACTGCCTCGTAAAAAATGTTTACGATAGTAATAGAAATAATCTTTCATCACTCGTAAATCCTTTTCTCTTATGAATTGATGAATGCACGCCAACAAAGCATTTAGTGATACCCCCATCGGCAATAATGATAGGAGAAAATAGACACTGTTCGCCGGATGGATTTTCAACAAGAGCAGGGCCAAAACAAGTGGCATATTCGTAACAAAAAACAAGACATTCAACATT
>DAIDKD010000350.1 GCA_027451065.1 Bacillaceae bacterium
CCCCAGAAAAAAATTTTCATCTCTGACACAGAAATAGGCTTCAATATTCATGTAGAGAAGCCTACTTTATAAAAATAGGAAAGGACAGTCATGAGGCTTGATGATACTTTTTGGGCACCCCCTCGTCCTTTCCTGCAGCAGTGTAACTTGAGTGCCATTCTCCTCTATTTCACGCTACCTACTCATTATTTTTTATTCAAAAACGATATACAAAATAGACAGTCCCCGTCTTTTCTAACACTTCCGTAATGAACATTACAAATATGGAACCCTTCGTAATACAACCTAGCTAGATTATCATAACCTTCCTTGATATCTATAGATTTTTCTTTTTTCTTTTCTTTAGAAGCTTTCTCAGATTTCGCTTCTAATTCTTCAAGCCTTCTTCGCAAATGTTCATTTTCCATTTTCATATCATGATTCTCTTCTAGTACATCTTCAAAGTACTTCTTTAATATGCTTAATTGCGTAGATAAGTGAACAATTTGTTCTTCCATGTTTCCTACTACAGTAAATATATCTTTTTTATCCACGTTTCCCACCTCATTTATCCGTGGTTTGTTTCGAGATTACTCCTTTTTTTTCCATTAAATCATCTAAAGTAAAATCCACTATTCTAGATTTATCTTTTAATTCTACTTGAACTATTTTCTCTAGAATGTTCAAGCCAATCACTCTTCCTATGCCTAACGGTGTTTCGATATTTTCATCTATATCCGGTAATTGTGCCTTCGCTTCCTCATAGCCATCATTTTCATACTTCAGACAACACATCAAGCGACCACATAGTCCAGAAATTTTTGTTGGATTAAGGGAAAGATTTTGATCCTTTGCCATCTTTATTGATACCGGTTCAAAATCACCTAAAAAAGTTGAACAACACAACATTCTACCACAAGGGCCAATTCCACCTAGCATTTTTGCTTCATCACGTACACCGATTTGTCTCAATTCAATTCTTGTTCTAAATATTGCAGCCAGATCTTTTACTAAATCACGAAAATCAATTCTTCCATCTGCTGTAAAATAAAAAATAACTTTATTCCGATCAAATGTATACTCTACATCTACTAGTTTCATATCCAATTGATGCTCAACTATTTTTTCTGTACAAACCTCATAGGCCTCTTTTGCTGCCTGCTTATTTTCTTCAATAATTTCTCGGTCTTTTGCATCCACTATACGAACGACCTTTTTTAAAGGAAGTACAATATCATCTTCTGTTACTTTTTTATTCACAATAACAGCTTTTCCATATTCTACTCCTCTGACTGTTTCCACAATGACAAAGTTATTTTTTGGAACATCTATTCCATCAGGGTCAAAGTAATAAATTTTCCCCGCCTTTTTAAACCTAACCCCTACTATATTATACAAGCTACTATCCCTCCTTGCGCTTTTCTATTCTCATTCAATTTACGAGTTGCTTATCTGTTCCGCTACAATAGCTAGTTTTTGAACGAGGAATTTTCGCTTTCCTTTATTGTAAGTGTAATGCTAATTGTTCATGAACCAGTTGGGGATTCATGTTAGCATTCAACCTTTTTTTTGCTTCTAAAATGGCAAATAGTCCATTGCTCACTTGTACACCTGAAAGGAGTAACGTTGCTTTTTCCAATAATGGCAACTGGTCACAAAATACAACACTTTCCTTTCGCTGCGACTGCATATATAAAATATCCTTATAGAAAAGGAGCAACATATCTAGTCCCATCTGAAGCTGTTCTCTATCTTGAAATTGTTTCATCCACTTTTCATGTACAAACAATAAAGCCTGCTTACTCATTATGGCCTCATATAATTTTATCACTAAATCTCTTGATTGTGCAAACCAATCATCAGTACTATATGCGATTGCTTCCTCTTTATCATTGGTTAATTGAGCAGTAAGTAAAGCAAATGGTTTAGAGAGCCCTTCATTTAGAAGCTGATCAACGATTTTTTCCTTCAAAAGAGGACGAAAAGTAATCGTTTGACATCTGGACAAAATTGTATTTAGTAGCTGATGACTCTGCTCAGTCAATAAAATAGCAACCGTATCAGCATTAGGTTCTTCAAGAAATTTCAATAAACTATTCGCTGCATTTGTTGTCATTTTATCTGCATGCTCGATAATATACAGTTTTTTATTTGATTCTAGACCTGTTTTAGAAAATTCTTCCTGCAAC
>DAIDKD010000351.1 GCA_027451065.1 Bacillaceae bacterium
GAAAATGTTGTTCAAATTCACTTTCGTATAAAGAGAGTGAATTAACGCCGATGTCAATTAACATTGTTAACGCTTGCTTCATTAATGAACGATCAATCATCATACCTTGTCTTTCCTTCAATATTTGCTTTAATCGTTTCTACATAATAATTTTTTTAGGAGCCGCCCTAAAAGTCAATTTCTGCCCAGGATATAGAAAGAGTCACATTATCTCCTTCTATTCCCTTTCGTAAATTCCAGAGCAAGGACAACAATAAATACCACAACACCTGAGATAATCGCATATATTGCAGGTGAGATGTTAATGTGGAAAAAATGTCGCAACAATGCACTTCCTGCTCCAAGTAAGGCACCCAAGAGGGCATATCCTAATATTACGAGTAATATTCTTTTGATATATTTCACGAACTCCAACTCCTTTTTCTAAACTATTTAACCCTAATCACAACATTTTTTGTAATCAAATGAATAACCCAAAGCAAAATCCCTAACAAAAGAATATTGCCAACAAGCGAAAGGAAAAATACCATATCCCCCATATTGGACAGAATATTTATCAAAGCCTCTGCTAGAGATGATAGAAAGCGAATATTGCTAAGCACTTCCAAAGTAAACAAAGAAGCATAATCAAACCATAAAAAGTCTACTAACGAAGCAAATAAAATAGCCAGAGGAATAAATGCCAGTCCGATAATCCATCCGAAACGATAAAATCCAATACCTATTAACCAACCGATTAAAAAATATGTGAATACAGTCATGATGTATACGATAATAACTGAAAATACATTCGTATAACTACCTAAAGAGATTGTTCCATCTGTAATAGATGAAACTTGAAAAATATTAGCAAGAACATAATCAACTCCAGTCAACATCATAATAAGTAGAGGAACGAAAATCATCATTGCAAAAGTACCTAATGTCATTCCAAAGAAACTATCTTTCCTCGTCACTCCTCTCCTTACATAAAAGGCCAACACAATACTTGCAAAAACAATGCCTACAACCAACATATACACTTGGGCAGCCGCCTGTGATATTGACATAAAATTCCACTGGTTCTCATATTCAATATTTTCCAAAAGAACTCTTATCCGAAAGATAGGTATGAAAAACTGCAATGACCATAAAACTACTAAACCTATGGCAATCTCCCTAAACTGATCTATAAATGTTTCCACTGCGATTTTTCCCATATTTGTTTGAAAAAAACGTTTCATTTTACTCTTCCTCCCCTGTCAAATGGATAAATATATCTTGTAGGGATACCGTCCCTACCTCTAAACTCAGCTGCTGAGCTTCAAAAAGCTTTTCATCTGATAATTGACCAAAAATCATCACACGCTTTGTGTTTCCTAGTTGCTGAGTATTTAGCAGTTTCATTCCTCTCGTAAATTCATCTATTAATTCAGATGATCCAGTAATAGATATTCCTTTCGTAATAAAATCTTCATATGTTCCTTGCTCCACAAGTTGTCCTCTATGAATCATAATAATTTCATCAAATAAATACTCCATTTCTGACACAAGGTGAGTGGACATAATCATCGTACGTGGTTGCCTTGCTTGTTCTTCCAATAATTCTTGATAAAAAATTTCTCGAGTTGGTGCATCCATACCAAGGTAAGCTTCATCAAAAATAGTGAGCAACGAACGGCTTGCCAAACCGATTGTTACATGGAGAGCTGACTTCATCCCTTGGGATAGTTTACTTACTTTTTTATTAGGAAGCTTAAATTTTCTTATCAATTTTTCAGCGTAGTCCATATCAAAATTCGGTCTTACGATTGCTTCTTCTTTGAGCAATTTCTTCACTTTCATACTTTCTTCATACGTATCCCATTCACGATTATAGACAAAAGATATTTGTGACATTCGTTTTCTATTTTCGAAAATATTTTCACCATCAATGGTAATGCTTCCTGATGTAGGCTCTCGAAAGCAAGCCAATAAAGATAACATCGTTGTTTTTCCGGCACCATTTCTGCCGATAAATCCATAAATTTTTCCGCTTTCTAAGTGAAAAGACATGTCTTTTATGGCCTCGAAATTTCTATACTTCACTGAAACATTTTTTACATCTATATCAAATTTCATGATTATCACGTCCTTCTCATATTTATCCTTCATTGTTATTTACTTGTTTCATAAATCC
>DAIDKD010000352.1 GCA_027451065.1 Bacillaceae bacterium
TGATGAAAACGTTCGTAAACAGTTGCTCCTGCCTTCCTTGCGATTGCTGCCGTTTGGTCGGTACTATTATCTGAAACAATAAAAATATGTATGTCTTTTTGTGAATAAGTTTGTTTATGTATACTGTCAATGAGCTGAGCGATGACCTGTTCTTCATTACGCGCAGCAATTAAAACAGCAAAACGATGTTGCCTAATAGTTGAGTCCATCTTATTACGCTTCTTTTTTTTTGCAAAAAAAGGAAGTAGTAAGTAAATGAATTGATGGAAATAGACAAGAGTAAATAAAATTGAGATGATGATATTAATAGAAACAACAAATTGCATAATGATAAATCCTTTCTATAATAAAGTGAAACTTTTTTCAGTAGGGGTTTTCTTTCATTCCTCTACTGGAAATTAGTTGTACCAATCGGGATTTTACGGACAGTTATCATAGAAAAGCGGAGGCGGCTTAGCCGCTGGAGCTGGACATCCCACCTATCTTCTTTTTCTGTTTCTAAGAATCTTGAGATGGGAGTCTTACTGCCCGTTAATGCGGGATAAAATGAATAGGGAAACAGAAATGTAAGGCTATCAACATTTCTGTTTCCCTGCCCACAACTATTCAGAAGCAGCGACAAGAACTTCTCCGGTAACTAGGTCAGATAATTCTCTGGCTTCCAATTCCCATTCCGCTTCATTCCAAAAATGAGCATATGCTCGCTCTTTCATCGACTCGGTTTCGAAAGTTAAGTCCCCATGAACGATAACATCTCTTAAACGAAAGTCATAAGAGTTTACATGAACATCTGCATAAATATGACTTGGGTTGCCGTAATGAATTCGTCCATTAAGATGTGTATTAGGTGAAGTAATATGAATACCATCCGTGACTGTTAGATTGGCGTTTCCTTCTGGACGCCCATATCGACCATCTCTAAAATACATAGCAATGACACGCATGTAGAAGTCTTGCCATGTTCCATACTGATGACGCAAAACATTCCCTTCAATAGCAAGAGGTCCTTCTACTGTAATGTCATTTCTCATACTGAATACCCATGCGCCTTCTGGGCTCATGGCCGCAATAAGTTCTTCTGGCGTTGATCCGTTCGCACTGGTTGCACTTGTAATGACATCGACTAATCTTTCATCGTAGGCAGCTTCTGCCTGGTTGTTGCCACAAGCAGTTAATGTCAACAAGAATAAAAATAAGAATGCGGGTAAAAAGAGTAATTTTTTCGTTTTTTTCATTTGTAAAGCTCTCCTGTTATCTATGATTTTTTAGTGAATGTATTTTTAGGTTAACCTAACTTTAATTTTATTATATTCATAAATATTATATTCGTCAACCCTAACTACCTTCTCACAGTCGTCAATGCTCCACATGAATGGGTTTTTTTGACCAAAAAATTATTATCGCTTTCAAAATCTGAAACTAGTAATTTTCCATTTTCTGTAACCATTCTACCTTCCCCATTACCTAAAAATGCCATTTTCCCTCCCCTTTTCTCCATTATCTTGCCAGAAATCAACCATGAATCACGCCAGCAACCCTCTGAGGAAACGGAGACCTTCAATCAAATCTACGAATCAAATCTCTTACAAAGCATAACTAAATATTGCATTGGCATACAAAGAGGGCAAAATGTCAACATTTTGCCCTCTTTTGTCTTCACTTTATTCCTCAGATGGAAGCATGATGATTGTTACTTCTCTATCGGTGATTTGTGCACCTTTCTTCGTAACGTAATTACCTCCAGTAGAAGTAAAGACATTTTTTGCAATGATTTCGTCCATTACAGCCGCTATTTGTGCTGAGTCTGCCGGGACAATCGGGTTGTTGATGGTGATGGATGCTGATCTGCCTAATTCATTTTCGAATTGTAATGATAGTGTTTGTGCCATGATTCGTTTCCTCCTTGTGTATTTTTTTGAAATTTTCCTACCGCAAACTACTCCTCGATAGAATTTGTTTGAACTTTGTTCACTGCATCTAGTGGTAAAGTTTGCAAAGATGCAATTCCCTTCGCCACTGTCCACAAATCCTCCGCTGTTGCCCCTTGATTGATGTTGTTGAAGGTCTTTGTCGTGTACATTGCGTTCCCGTGTTCATTTTCCCCGCTGACAAAGACTACTTGCAAAGACATTTTTTTGATTACT
>DAIDKD010000353.1 GCA_027451065.1 Bacillaceae bacterium
AAATGCAAAATAAACTGACTCTTGCTGAGGCATCAAAGAAATATATCGAGGAGCTTGAAGAGGCCTATCAGGCATTACGGACAGTTAGACATGATTATGTTAATATTTTATCGACGTTGAAACTAGGCATTGATCAGGGTAACATGGAGGAGTTATCAGACTACTACTATAAGGAACTAGCAGAATTAAACAAAGGTTTATTACATCAAGATCAACTCATTGGTAGTTTGTATCATCTTCACCAAAATGAAATCAAGAGCATCCTCATTTACAAATGCTCTGCTGCGGCAAATGCAGGGATTGAGACAACTTTTGAAATCAAGGAACCTGTTGAAAAATTAGGAGCTCCAACCGCAATTATTTGCCAAATTCTAGGTATTCTTTTAGACAATGCAATTGAGGCAGCTACTGAAACCGAGACCAAGAAAATCGAAATTGCGATTATTAAAAATCCAAACTCTACTATTTTTATCATTAAAAATACTTGGATGATTCAAAGTATTACCCTGAATCGATTATCAGAATTAGGTTTTCTACGAAAGGAAGTGGACGCGGTATTGGTTTGTACACCGTCCGCAACTACACCGACAAAATGGAAGGGCTGTACTTGGAAACACAAGTGGATGATGGATATTTCACCCAAATTTTAAGTATAAAGGAGTAACAAAATGCTAGATATTTACATCTGTGAAGATAACAATACTCAGAGAGAGTTTGCTACTGACTATATCTCTGATTATTGTAAGAAAAGAAAACTTCCTGCTTCAGTAACCTTAGCAACACATACACCTGAACGGATTTTAAGTCATTCAAACAACAGAAGCAATGTCGCACTCTATTTTTTAGACATCGATTTGAATACAGAAATAAACGGCATCGAACTTGCACGCAGAATCAGGGAAAACACCAGACCTGAGCAAAAAGTATTTATCGTCTTTTTGACCTCCCATACTGAATTGACGATGATGACTTTCCAATATAAAATTGAAGCCTTGGACTTCATCCCTAAGGACAGACCAGCGGAAATGAAGACTAGAATCTCTGAATGTATTGAAACAGCTCTTCAGCGAATGGAGATTGGCAGTGAACTGAAACAGATTCAGATTACAGTCAATGACCAGATTCTAAAAGTTAACATAGATGAAATTATTTTTATCGAAACGACTCATAGACGCCATACATTACGTCTACATACTCAAAACCGTATGCTTGAATTCAACGGGGAACTGAAAAATATGGAAGAGCAACTGGACCAAAAATTTATCCGCTCCCACAAATCATTTTTAATTAACAAGGACAAGATAGTTGCTATCAACAAAAAGGAAAATACCCTCACCATGATTAATAACAGTATTTGTCCGTTATCAAGAAATGGGAAAAAATTACTTATCTAGAATCTCAAATAGACCCCTTCGAAATAATTACTAACCATTATTTCGAAGGGGTCATTAGGATGTTGTGTATGAAGTGAACAATGATAAGCTAATTCCTCCTTTTCTAAAAAAATAAATATTTTAAAAAAATAAGAGAGTTTTTTCATTTTCATTCGTTATATATAGTGAAAGGTAATAAGACAGGAGGGATTCATATCAAATGAAGTCCAATGAGAAAAATTTTATTAGGAGATTACAAGGGCAAAAAGAAGATGCACTAGATTTCGTAGTTGATCAATATTTACCATTAGTAAAAGGTGTTGCATATAAAATTCTAGCACCACTGAAAAACGAAGGGTTAATAGAAGAATGTATCAATGATGTATTTCTTTCTGTTTGGGAGAATGCAGGGAAATTTACAGGTGATGGAACGGATTTTAAAAAATGGCTATGTGTCATCGCTAAGTATAAAGCAACGGATTATTATAGAAAAGCTACCAAAAGAAAGAAATTAGAAATAGTAGCAGATGAGTATAGTGACAACGAGGTGTTATCAACAGAAGATATCTTAGTTTCTGTTGAAAATAAAACAGAGATTCTTGCATTACTTAATGAGTTAGAAGATATTGATAAGAATATTTTCATTATGAAATATTTTTTAGGGTATCAAAATGTGGAAATAGCTAGCAAACTAGGATTAGCAAAGTCATCTGTTGATAATCGGATTTATAGAGGGAAAAAGAAG
>DAIDKD010000354.1 GCA_027451065.1 Bacillaceae bacterium
AAAAGAGGATAACAAAAAACCTCCAAATAATGAATTTCGACTAAGGGAGAAATTAGGGAGTTTACACTGTTGTACTAATCCCTATTCGTAGAAATTCATTATTAAGAGGTCAAAAAAATCCTTGATAACTTTACGTTCATCAAGGATTTCAGAAACGTCCTGGGAGGGATTCGAACCCCCGACCGACGGCTTAGAAGGCCGTTGCTCTATCCAGCTGAGCTACCAGGACATATATATGGAGCGGGTGAAGAGAATCGAACTCTCGACCAGAGCTTGGAAGGCTCTTGTTTTACCACTAAACTACACCCGCGTATTGTTAATATTGCTCACTCGCCGTACCAACAATAGTTATTATATGATTGTTTCCAAATAAAGTCAATACTTTTTGTCCAAAAAAATTAGCGAAAGGAAATTATTTGCATATATGCAACAAACGATAGCCTAATCAGTATTTCGTTTGACAGTACTGATGTAGGCTACCATTGTTATGAAGCTTATACGAAAAGTAATGCGATACCTTTTAGTTTCTTCTTTTAAAAGTTTCTCTAGCTACTTCCTTATGATCTAAATCAAGAAATTGAACTGTAACTCCTTCTCTCACATATTCAAGAATTGCATAGGTTTTCTCTCTATACTTTCTAGGCATAAGAATACTTCCTGGATTCATATACAACACTCCACCTACCATCTCTGCTCCTCGAACGTGAGAATGTCCAAAACATACTACGTCTGCTCCTACTTCTTCTGCACGATAAGATATCTTTGAAAGAGAGGGTTTTATGTCGTATAAATGACCGTGTGTCACAAAAAAACGAACACCCCCTACTTCTTTCGTGATTTCATCAGGAAATCTATTTTCAAGGTAGTCACAATTTCCACGGACAATCTCATAACCTTGTAAAACTTCATCTTGGAAAGACAATTCTGAATCTCCACAATGAAACATAACATCTACCTTATCTTCATACATCTCTTTCAACATTTGCAATTCTTCTATTAAGCCATGGCTGTCACTTACAATTAAAGCCTTCACAATCCCCACTCCCTTTATTCTCAATTAGTTATTGCCAATTTTCTTTTATTACCACTTCTAATTTCTCTAGTGCATTAGCACGATGGCTTATTTGATTTTTCTCTTCCTTCGTCAGTTGTGCCATTGTTTTTTGCTTTTCTTCCAAGTAAAAAATTGGATCGTAACCAAAACCATTCTCTCCAACAGGTACTTCTGTAATTTTCCCCTCACACGTTCCATGAACAAGGATTGTTTCCTCATTAGGAATTGCAACGGAAAGGGCACAATAAAAGCGTGCTGTCCGTGATTTATCTTCTACACCTTTCAGCTCTTGAAGTACTTTCTCAATATTTTTCTGATCACTTTTTTCAGCACCAGCATATCTTGCTGAATATACACCTGGTCTGCCATCTAATGCATCAATCATGAGCCCTGAGTCATCAGCAAGAACAGCTTGCCCCAACTCCCTGCAAATTTCTTCCGCTTTTAGCTTCGCGTTCTCTTCAAAAGTCTTCCCTGTTTCTTCAACATCTTTCATATCAGGAAAATCATAAAGAGATTTCACTTCAATATTGTATGAAGAAAATAATTCCTCAAAGTCTCTTACCTTTCCCCGATTTTTTGTTGCAATAATGATTGTTTTCATGCTCTCACCTCTACTTGATGTATGTTTCACTTCTATTTTTCTATGTATTGGGAAATCTCCCCTAATACTTCTTTTTGTTTCTCCATTAAGCCTTGTATTCCAAGTTCCGCTAAATCCAATAGTTGATTTAACTCTTCACGTGAAAAAGTAGCTTCCTCACCCGTTCCTTGAACTTCAACAAACTTTCCTTTCCCTGTCATCACCACATTCATGTCAACTTCGGCACTAGAGTCTTCTATATAATTTAAATCTAGTACAGCACCCTTACCTTCTACAATACCTACAGATGTTGCTGCTAAAAAGTCATGAATTGGCCACTCATTTAATTTTCCATTTTCTTTGATTTTATTTACCGCTAGTACCATTGCTACATATGCACCGGTAATAGAGGCAGTTC
>DAIDKD010000355.1 GCA_027451065.1 Bacillaceae bacterium
CAGAAATGGACAGAAGTATTGCGCCACATTTCTTTTTCAGTGGATAAAGGAGAGTTTATCACTCTCCTTGGTCCTAGTGGTTGTGGTAAAACTACCCTTCTCTCCATTATTGCCGGATTGCTCTCACCGCAAGAAGGAACAATTTCCCAAAAAGATGTATCTGGATATATGCTGCAGCAAGATTATTTATTCCCTTGGAAAACCATTGAAGAAAATTGTGCCCTCGGCTTACGTTTAACGGGAACCTATACCGCTGAATCAAAGAAAGAAATCTATGACCTATTGAAAAAAGTCGGGCTAGAACATACAGAAACAATGTACCCAAAGCAATTATCAGGAGGAATGAGACAACGTGTTGCATTGGTGCGTACCTTGGTAACAAAGCCAAATTTACTGCTTCTTGACGAGCCATTTTCCGCTCTGGATTATCAAAATAAATTAAAATTGGAAGAATTGGTTTTTCAACTATTAAAGCAATATGAAAAAACATCGATTCTTGTGACCCATGATATTGAAGAAGCTATCGCCATGAGTGACCGAATTTTTCTTCTTTCCGCAAGACCTGGAAAAATCATGAAAATCATCAACGTGCCAAACGGAATTCGTGCATTATCTCCACTAGAGGCGAGGAAACATTCAACTTTTCCTATCGTATTGGAAGAAATATGGAAGGAGATGGAAGCACTTGAATCAAGTAAAACTGCAAGCTCTCCATAACTCCTATGTACAGAGAAAAAAAAGACAGAAAAGAACCGTATTTTTCGTACAATTCCTTCTCCTTATTTTGTTTTTCGGACTATGGGAAATAGCCAGTAGATTACAATGGATTGATCCATTATTGTTCAGCTCTCCATCTACCATTGCGCAGCTACTCATTGATAAAATAAACGACCAATCTCTTTTTTCTCACCTTCTTGTCACCGTTACTGAGACATTTTTCGGGTTTACTCTAGGAACCCTGCTCGGTTTATTCGTTGCCGCTTTGCTTTGGTGGTATCCAATGTTAGAGAAAATTTTTGACCCTTATTTAGTCACCTTAAATGCCATGCCTAAAATAGCATTGGGTCCTATTATTATCGTCATTTTTGGAACGGGTATGTTATCGGCAGTTGCTATGGGGATTGTCATATGTATTATCGTTACTATCATCGTTATCTACACTGCTTTTGAAGAGGTAGATGGAAACTATGTGAAAGTGCTTCGAACGTTTCAAGCCACCAAATGGCAAATATTTAAAGAGGCCGTTTTCCCGTCGTCCCTGCCAGTAATTATATCCACGTTAAAAGTAAATGTAGGATTGGCTTGGGTCGGCGTCATTGTTGGAGAATTCTTCGTATCAAAAAGCGGACTGGGTTATTTAATCGTCTATGGATTCCAAGTTTTCAACTTCTCTCTCGTACTCCTTAGTATCCTAATCATCATGGTAGTTGCTGTAGTGATGTATGGATTAGTCGGATACGGTGAACGATTGCTGTTGAAGAAGTTTCAGAAAGATGAAGGCTAAGAAGAAAAGCAGAAACGCCATCCGAAAACCAAGCCATATCACGCTTTTTCGGATGGCACCATCATGCTAGAGATGAAGAATATCATCGGACTTTTCCGATACTTCAGAAGAGTGGGTAACCAAAATGATACATTTCCCTTTCTCATGGGCTAGGTTTCTAAATATTTCCATGATGCTATCTTGAGTTTCCATATCAAGATTTCCAGTAAGCTCATCGGCAAGAATTAAATCTGGATTGGCGGTCACCTCCAACGAATCAAGAGTAGCCTCTTTCACTGCTTCTGCACTTTGTCGAATCGATAAAGCAACACACGCAGACACTGTAATAACCAAGGAAATAATAATGATTAAAATATTTCTCCCCTTTGATCGTGTTAAACTTTTCATAGCATTTTTAAAAATATACATAGAACCCTCCTTCCCAATTATGTATTTACCCAACAGCAGTATCATTCGAATACGTGT
>DAIDKD010000356.1 GCA_027451065.1 Bacillaceae bacterium
CTCGGTGTTGAAAAGCGTGATGGTGGTCTGGAAAAGGAAATTGTCTGGCCTGATACAGAATTAATCGAGGTACCTAATGTGGTCGGCTTGACAGTCTCAGAGCTAAAGCAAAAATTAATTAATTTAAACGTAGAAATTGAAGGAAACGGAAAGAAAGTTATCCGCCAATCTCCAGAAGCAGGTTCAAAAGTTGAGCAAGGAGCAAAAATAAGGGTTTACTTAGGCAATAAATAAATATTATAATAGACAGGCTGTATGGAAAGGGGGAAGACATCCCTTTCCATACAGCCTGTCTAGAGGGTCAAGGGCGAAAAAGATTGTTGTAATGAGGAGATTCTGAAAGTAGTCTTTTTATGATATGGGCTGATATATTAAAAATAAAAAATAAGCATAAGCGGTATAGTAAAGGAGTAAAAAAGTGAAGTTACATAATTTGTTACACGCATTGCATGATTTTTCTGTAGTACCAGGTGAAAATCCTGAGATTACGTCTATTGAGATGGATTCACGTGAAGTGAAACAAGGGAGTTTGTTTATTTGTATTGAAGGATATACTGTGGACGGTCATGACTTTGTAGCCCAAGCAGTCCAAAATGGAGCAGCAGCTATTATTGCACAGAAACATATGGAAGCAGCTGTTCCGGTAATAAAAGTAAGAGATACAAAGCGAGCAATGGCTATTTTAGCGGATACCTTTTATGAACATCCGACTAAGGAATTACATTTAGTAGGAATTACCGGTACAAACGGAAAAACTTCAACATCATACTTAATTGAACAGATGATGAGAGGTGCTGGCAAAAGTACAGGAGTTATTGGAACAATTGGAATGAAGATTAATGATGAAACATATGAAGTGAAAAATACAACTCCTGATTCTTTGACCCTTCAAAAAATGTTTCATCAAATGAACGAAAAGAATGTGGAAACTGCTGTGATGGAAGTATCTTCTCACGCGTTGCACATGGGAAGAGTTCACGGTTGTCAATACGATGTAACGGTGTTTACAAATTTAACCCAAGACCATTTAGATTATCATAAAACAATGGATGCATACCGAGCTGCAAAGAGTTTACTCTTCTCCCAATTAGGAAATGGCTTTGATACAGAGCGACCTAAGTATGCAATTTTAAACATTGATGATGATGCATCGAAGGAATATATCATTGCGACTCAAGCTATTGTGATTACATATGGTATTGATAATGATAGTGATATTATGGCGAAGGACATTGAAATGACAAGTACTGGGACACGCTTTACCCTTATTGTAGGGGAAGAATCCAGAACTGTTCAAATGAAGCTGGTTGGAAAATTCAACGTATACAATGTACTTGCAGCTGTAGGAGCAAGTCTGGTATCTGGAATCGAACTAGATAATATTGTAAAAACCATTGAAAATTTACGAAATGTTTCTGGAAGATTTGAATTAGTAGAAGCAGGACAAGACTTTGCGGTAATTGTTGATTACGCTCATACGCCAGATAGCTTAGAAAATGTTTTGAGAACCATTCAACAATTTGCAAAAGGCAATATTTATTGCGTTGTTGGTTGCGGTGGAGATAGAGACAAAACGAAAAGACCAATTATGGCAGAACTTGCTGAAAAGCATGCTGATTTCCCGATTTTCACTTCTGATAATCCAAGAAGTGAGGACCCTGAAGCGATTTTAAAAGACATGGAAGCTGGGGTAGAAGGAACGAGTTATCAAACAATCATTGATAGAAAAGAAGCAATTGAACATGCAATTTCTCAAGCAAAAGCTGGAGACGTTGTTTTGATTGCTGGTAAAGGTCATGAAACATATCAGATTATCGGAAAAGAAGTTCTTGATTTTGACGATCATTTAGTAGCGAAGGAAGCAATTCTACGGAAGCAATAATCGTTCAAGCGATTAGTAGTAGTGGAATAGCATTAGGAAGGAGCACCAAT
>DAIDKD010000357.1 GCA_027451065.1 Bacillaceae bacterium
GCTTCTGAGTAAATAGCTACCGTTTCGATATCGAGCTCCCTACATGCCCTAATAATGCGAACTGCAATTTCACCTCTATTTGCCACTAAAATTTTCTTTATGTTCATATCTCCCACCTTACCCTTCTCTTATCAGGAATAGCGGTTGCCCAAACTCTACTAATTGGCCATCTTCCACCAGAATTTCAACAATCTCTCCTTTGGTCTCAGCTTTTATTTCATTGAATAATTTCATCGCCTCTAAAATACAAACAACTGTATTTTCTGTAATACGGTCTCCCACTGATACAAAAGAAGGTTCCTCTGGAGAAGGAGATAGATAGAAAGTCCCGACCATCGGTGATTCTATTTGTTTCAAATTCTCTCCCTCTTTAAAAGAAGTAGGCTTTTCCTCTTCAATTTTCATTTCTGGAGAAGTTGCAAGCACAACCGGCTCTTGATACGCTTTTGGAGTTCCATTTTCTTTTTTTATTTTAATTAGTGCCCCGTCACACTCATACTCGAATTCGGTAATATGTTTTGATTTGTCTATCAATTGAATTAGTTCACGAATCTCTTGCATTTTCACTCTACACTCTCTCCTTTGTTGATATTTTTCTATGAATCCCTTGTCCTTCTCTTTTGCTTCGCCTACTACTTCTTTTCATATTAAGGTAATTTTTTTACAATTTCAACTAATTATTACGACTTTTTAATCACTGATATTAGTACTAGGTTACAACTCTTTGGATTGTAACCTCATACTAATAGTAGTAAAATACAAAGGATATCGACTATTTTCGATAGATGGAACAGAGCTTTTTCTTGAGCCAACAAAAGAACTTGTCAAATAAAAAAGTTCTTCCCAATGGAAGAACAAACGTTGGACTGGATTGAAAAAGATGCCATTGTGATGACAGATACACGCTATTATATCAGAAATATCTTTCTGTGCTGTTTGAAGTATGACTGGTGTAATAGTGGAAGAAGTCTATTTAAAAGTCTGGAGCCGAAGCCAAATCGGTACATTGAAGTGACATGGTAGGCAAAAATTGAATTACTGAACGTTGTTAGTAATGAACCCGTGAAGGTTTTCCACGGGCTGCTTATGACCTGTCATCTGAATGTACCGATTTGAGCGGAGGCCGGAGGATCCCGCTACTCAAAAAATTCATTATAGCTCCAAACTGACGCTAGAAACTTTCATGCGTTTGTCGTGTCAGATACCTTATTAGCCTTGATGGGTAACAGCTACTTGTGAAGCCCCTAGTTCTGATTCTGCCAATTGGATTATTTTATTTGCTTGTTCTTTTGACAATTCCTCTGATTGAATGCGAATGCTTACTTCATTATTTTCTTCATCCATTTTTACAAAAACATCTTTATAGCCAATAGACTCTATTAACACCTCTAGCATTTCTTCTTTTTGCCCAGTTTCCTCTAAAGCAATCATTTTATCTCTTGCCTCACTTTTATCCTCAGCAGTTGCATCAGCTGATACAATAATTGCTTCTAAATCACTTTTCAATTCACTACGTTCATCAGCTAAAGTCATTCTTAGCTCATCAAAAGCTTGGTTAGAAGTTTCTGTTTGCCCCTCTTCACTAGTAGTACTTGCTTCTTCAGAAGGTGTATCAGATGCTGTTTGACTCGTCGGTTCTCCAGTTACATAATAAACAGAAAGGACTACTACTAAACTTAACATTGTCAACAACCAAATTGTCTGTTTTTTTAACATAAAGAAATTCCTCCTCCACTTTTCCTTTCTATTAACCCCTTTGTTGTACTGAAACTTTATGTCTCTCTATATCCAGTACTCTTGTAACTGCTTCGATCACACTTTCTTTTATTTTTAAATCCCCTACTCCTGACGCTACAACTAACACACCTTTCACTGTCGG
This sequence comes from Bacillaceae bacterium, assembly GCA_027451065.1. Classification (GTDB taxonomy): domain Bacteria; phylum Bacillota; class Bacilli; order Bacillales; family Bacillaceae_G; genus DAIDKD01. The sequence continues at coordinate 1,880 of DAIDKD010000357.1, forward strand.
TGTTTCCGTTTGTACAACAACTGGTACTTCTTCTCCATC
>DAIDKD010000358.1 GCA_027451065.1 Bacillaceae bacterium
ATGGCTGATGAATTATAGGAAATTAAGACAATCGTGAAAATAGAGGTGGAAAGGAGACAGAGTGATTGTCTGTTCTTGGGGGTGTACGAGAGTTAGTTGTTAGAGCTATGCAAAAAAAAGGAGGTCTCTTGATGTGTTAAGCGAAAAACCATTGGTGAGTATTTATATGCTTGCTTATAATCACGGGGATTATATTAGGCAAGCGTTAGATGGAATTCTTATGCAGAAGGTTGATTTCAAATATGAAATTGTAGTGGGAGAGGATTGTTCGACGGATGATACGCGAGATATTTTACGAGCGTACAAAGAAAAATATCCGGATAAAATGAAGCTTATTTTGTATGAAAAGAATGTAGGGTATCTTAATAATGATATTGAAGTTCGCAGGCAATGTACTGGGAAATATGTTGCCCAGTGTGAAGGAGACGATTATTGGGTTGATCCGAACAAGCTACAAAAACAAGTTGATTTTCTTGAAAGTCATCCAGAATATATTGGAGTAGCTCATAAAGTGCGGGTTGTCGATGAAGAGGGAAGCCCAAGGGGAGGGTTTAACTTACATCTTTTTTGTCAGGATGAGGTGTATCAGACGAAGCACGTAGAAAAAGGAATATTACCTGGACAGACGGCTACCCTTGTTTTTCGAAATATTTTTGCTCATGATTCATCAGCACTGGATCGTCTTGGAAGCTGTCGTGCCAACGCTGATACGAGATTAGCATTCTATCTAGCTATCCACGGGAATATTTACTGTTTCGATGACGTCATGAGTCATTACCGATTTCTGACAGTGGGAAGCAGTTGGAATGCACGGCATGTAGATAAGAATTTAAGTTTATTTTATTTTTATTCATACAGAGACTTCTCCACATTAGCTCGTCAGTCAAAGGATATTGAATTGGACTTTACTTCTAGATATTTGGAATGCTGTGCGGGAGCATTCAAGTGGTTAGTAAAAAAGCCTACGAGGGAAAACTTGATGATATTGAAAGAAATATATCAAAGCTACAATAAAAAAATGATGATGAGCTTGTATATCATAAAGACTTGTCTCGTTTTTCCGTTAGAGAAGATAAAACGCCGGCTGACTGTATGAATTGGGAAAAACTACTCAATTCACACAGTCAGCCGGAAAGGACAATCAACATGAACACTATAAAATCCATGTTTTCTTTAATTGTCCTTCCTAAATACATGGGAAACGATACTATTGGGCCAATTCTTTCTATACAGGTATATGTTTGTCCAAACTTTTAAATGAAGGGGAATTCTAGATGTCAAATCCAATTCAAGTAACGCAATCTTCTATGCCTGATTTTGAGGATTACATAGCAGAAATCAGAAGTCTGTGGGAAAGTCGTTGGTTAACAAATATGGGGGAGAAACACCAGCGTTTAGAAAAGGAACTGCTAGATTATTTAGATGTAGCAAATCTCTCTCTTTTTACAAATGGACATAGCGCCCTTGAATCAATCATAGGGGCATTGCATCTGACAGGAGAAGTCATCACGACGCCTTTTACTTTTGCATCGACAACCCATGCGATTGTCAGAAATGGATTGAAGCCAGTTTTTTGTGATATCAATCCAGTGGATTATACGATAGATGTAACAAAAATTGAAAGTCTCATTACTGATAAAACGTCCGCTATCATTCCGGTCCATGTCTACGGGAATATTTGCGATGTGTATGAAATAGAAAGGATAGCGAAAAAACACAATATAAAAGTTATTTATGATGCAGCTCATGCATTTGGAGAAACAATTGATCACATCGGAATTGGCAACTTTGGTGATGCTTCTATGTTTAGTTTCCACGCAACAAAAGTATTCAATACCATTGAAGGAGGGGCAGTGACTTATCAAGATGGACACCTTCGTGAAATACTTAATCATTTG
>DAIDKD010000359.1 GCA_027451065.1 Bacillaceae bacterium
GGGCGCACCGGGCGAAGGTGCAAAACCTGATTCCCTGGAACCCCATGTCATGACTGAGTTTACTGAATTCAAAAATATTTCATCTATCTTAAGAAAAGCGCAAGCACCGAACGAGCTCATACCTCAAAAAAACATCTAGGTTGTCCACAAAAAGTACAACCTTAGATGTTTTCTCCTATTACCTAACAAAAGGAAATTTTTCCCTCTCTACATCGTCACTTTTTGTTCCAGAATAGTCTGGATTTTGGTAATCAATAGATCAATGGCTACGTAGTTTTCTCCACCTTCTGGAATAATAATATTTGCATAGCGCTTTGATGGTTCTACAAATTGGTTGTGCATCGGTCGTACTACGCTTATATATTGGTCGATAACAGATTCGATTGTGCGACCTCGTTCTTCAATATCACGAACCATACGTCGCAATATCCGAATATCTGCGTCAGTGTCTACAAAGATTTTAATATCCATAATATCTCGTAGACCCTCATCTTCTAGCACAAGGATTCCCTCTAAAATAATGACATCTTTCGGCTCAACGCACACTGTTTCCTCAGAGCGTGTATGAAGCTTATAATCATATACAGGCTTCTCAATTGTCTCGTAACGTTGCAGCTGTTTTATATGCTCCATTAGCAGACCATTATCAAAGGCATTAGGATGGTCGTAATTTGTCTCAAGACGTTTCTCAAATGGAAGATGACTTTGATCCTTATAATATGAATCTTGTTGAATCATCAGTACTGATTTATTTTCAAAAGTGTCAATGATTGCATTAGCTACACTTGTCTTCCCTGACCCAGTTCCCCCTGCAATACCTATTACGATAGGCTTATTACTCATAAAAACTCCCTCTTTCTCTGCTTTTCTCGTTGTTAAATACGTTTCCTCATCATATTATACGGATGTACTTCCTTATCCACTTTTATTTGCACAATTTGTAATGGATGACGTGCCGCATCTAATTCTACACCATCTTCATCCCAAATTGTACCCACTTTTTGAGTAAAGTTACCTTGTAGTTCTGGACCGAAGAACTCAACTTCATCCCCAGGTCTAAAGTGGTTTCGTTGCTGTATGGTTGCGACTTTCGTTTCTTTATTATAGTCTACAACTAAACCAGCAAAATCCCAAGTCGTTTTCTTGCCGTGAATTCCATACATCTGCTCTTTATAGCCAGGTACTCCTTCAAAAAACGCTGGTGCCGTATCACGATTCGCACATTTATCAAGCTCATCAGCCCATTCTTGTTGAAAAACAAAGTTATCAGGATCAGCACAATAAGCATCAATTACTTTTCGATATACACTTACTACAGTAGCTACATAATGAATAGATTTCATGCGCCCTTCTATTTTTAAACTGTCAATGCCCACTTCAATCATTTTCGGAATAGAGTGAACCAAATTCAAGTCTTTTGGACTCATAGCAAAAGGTGCATCTTCCTCTGCATATAGAGGATTTTCTAATTCACCTTCCACTTTGATTAAGTCATAGTCCCAACGGCAAGATTGGCAACAACCGCCTCGATTCGAGTCGCGAGCAGTCATATGATTACTCAATGTACAACGACCAGAATAAGCAATACACATAGCACCGTGAATAAATGTTTCAATTTCAATATCCACTTTTTCTTTCATTGCTTTGATTTCTTCCCCAGTCGTTTCACGGGCCAAAACAACTCGTTCCAACCCTTCCTCTTTCCAAAATTCAACAGCCTTCCAATTGCTAAGAGATTGCTGGGTACTTAGATGTATTTCCAATTTAGGAGCAATTTCTTTACATGTCTCTATGATATATGGATCAGCAACAATGATTCCTGTTACTCCTGCATTTTCAATTCC
>DAIDKD010000360.1 GCA_027451065.1 Bacillaceae bacterium
TTCTACAAGTACGTATTCTATACAAAGAGCCAACCATTTTCCTTGGCTTCACACCAAAGAAAATGGTTGACTACAACTGTTGTTTATTGATGAAGTAGATATGCCTGAACAACAGGCTCACCTTTTATGATTTTTGGGACATTATCAAAAATCATTGACACAAAGGCATTTAGGGAGTTTTTTGTCTCTTAAAAGTGTCAAACTTGGGTGATCTTGACAGCATACAAACCCTCCTACATCCATTTTTATCATCTATAGATAAAGCATATATGTACATTTTATTTTGGTCAAACTTAAACTGTTTTTTTAAATAATTTATACATCTGTGAAGCAGGAAAAACTACCTTCTATCATTTATGCACCAATGTACGCTATCTATCAGCATCTTCTTGGACATATTTTTTTAGTGTCTGATTTATGTGAAAGATTGTTTCTTCATCTATTTTCAAAAACAGTGTGTATTACCACCTATTACCGACGACACTGCTAACATTATTTTTCGAAAAAATATATTAATATATCTACAATCCGAAGTATCACCTTGTTTATAATTTAATTTTATTGATAAAATAGAAAATAAAAATATTTAAATAATTTTTTAGTATTATTTCTGTGTCGCTTATGGTAGAATTTTGTCGAAAGCTTGCGAAGAAAGTTACAACTTATTCATCATCATAATCAAAGGAGTGTACGAAATGAAACAAAATCACAATGTAATGAAGCGGATAATTATGATGGCAGCCCTAGTTATAGCTATCTTAATTGGTGTGTCTCCGCAAATCTCAGCAGCATCGGAATCTGAAACAACTATTACTATCCTTCACACCAACGATATTCATGGGCGTTTTGAGACTGGGGTAGGTTTTGCAAGGTTTACAACAATTGCCAATCAGCATCGTGAGGAAAACCCTAATACACTAGTTTTAGATGCAGGGGATTCTATTCATGGCACAAACTTTGCTAACCTTTTTGAAGGAGAGAGCATTATTGCATTGATGAACCATGTAGGTGTAGATGTAATGACTGCTGGAAATCATGAATTCAACTTTGGTCAAGAGCGTTTACTAGAAATAAACGAAATGGCAGATTTTCCAATTTTAGCAGCAAATATCTTCACTGAAGATGGCAGACGTTTTTTAGAACCTTATACAATTATCGATTTAGATGATGTAACAGTTGGTGTTTTTGGTATCGCGACACCAGACACAACGATTACTACCCACCCAAACAATGTAATCGGATTAAATTTTACAGATGTAATTGAATCATCACGTGAAATGGTAGCTGAATTAGAAGATCAAGTAGATGTGATTATCGCATTAACGCACCTTGGTTTAACAGGGGAAATTTCGTCAACTTCCATCGCAAATAATGTGGAAGGTATTGACTTAATTGTAGAGGGTCACTGTCATACTATATTGCCAAATGGGCGAGTTGTAAATGATACAATGATTGTGACAATGGGTGACCACTTAGAGAATTTAGGTCATGTAGAATTAGTAATTGAAAATGGAAATATGGTTTCTGTAACGGCAAGAATGTATACAGTAGAGGATGTTGCTGATGTGACTCCAGACCCAGAAGCATTAGAAATTATTGAATATTTTAATAGTCAAGTGAGCGAGATCCAATCACAAGTAATCGGAGAATCAACTTATGATTTAGATGCTGAATTTGTTCGTCTTGCCGAAACAGCCCTTGGAAACTTCGTAGCAGATGTTTTCTTAGATGTAACGGGTGCTGATGTGGCTATGACTAATGGTGGAGGTATTCGTGATTCAATCGCAGCAGGACCGATTAC
>DAIDKD010000361.1 GCA_027451065.1 Bacillaceae bacterium
TCTTCCTGCAACGCTTGAATTTGATGCTTTTTTATTGATAGGCCATCCGGATGAATATAAAACACATCCGGATGATTCCCTGATTCGATTCTTTTACAGTTTATACACTGGAGGCATGGATCCACGCCATCAGGCTCTAAACAGAAAATTCGCTTCGCCAACTGTATGCTCATATCCATTTTCCCAGTACCTTTAGGTCCCTCAAAAAGATAGGCGTGGGCAATCCGATTCTTATTTATGCTGTTTTGCAGCATACGTACTGCAATTGGTTGAATTTCCTGTAGTACTTCCCATGTCTTTGTCATCTAATCCCTGCACCTCCCCTTTATATCTCCATCGTATATTTCAAGTGAAGATAAGGTCAGCTACACATCAATGAAGAATAGCCTTTACCTTTTCATAAATTTCTTCATGAATATCATCAATTGTTCGTAGATTTCCATTTTTTACACATTGGACTTTGTCCCACTGATATTTATCAGCAATATATAGGGATGTCTCATAAGATTGCACTAGATACGCCCGATTGCTCTCATGGATATCTTTTTCTTTTGCACCCGTTATTTTATTCGCTCTATCTTTCATTAATTGCTGGCTCATTTCTGGAGGCATGTCCAAAAATAGAACAGAATCTGGAACAGGTAACTGGTAAATATGGAACTCAAAGTCCCATAGCCATTTCAAAAATTCCTCGCCCTCTTCTCTGTTCATTTTCGCCGCTTGATGAACCATATTAGATGTGGTATAACGATCTGCAATAACAATACCACCGTTGAGATAAAAATCTTCCCATTCTTTCTTGTAAGAAGCATAGCGGTCTGCCGCATAAAATGTAGATGCAACATACGGACTAACATCTTCCGGTTTTTTTCCAAAATCACCATGTAAGTACATTTTTACAAGAGCAGATGAATCACTGTCATAATTAGGGTAAGATACCTTCCTAACCATATATCCATCACCCACTAAATGCTGATATAACCTATCGCTTTGTGTTGCTTTTCCACTTGCATCAGAACCACTTTCAATAATTATTAATTTCCCACGTGTCATCAAATTTCGCGCAAAGGTTTCCCCTACTTAAGTGAGAAAAATGAGCACTAATATAACCCTACTCATACCTGCGCTTCCACCTTTCTTATTTATAGTAGCAATATCATAAACACATTATTTCCATCTTCTATTATAACTTTTAATTGCATAAAAAAAATAGACCTTATGTAAAGAAAAGTCTATTATTTTACAGCAGAAAGATTTATTGTTTTTAGTTTGTTTATGAAAAAGGAATAAGAAGAGTTTTCAACCTCTGTCTGAACCATTTTTTGTTCACAAGTATGACAGATAAATTGATTGACAACGATGATTCCTTGGTCATGCTCCTCATCACATACAATGCATTTTTTCAACCTCAACACCTCCACTTTTTATTTTGCACAATTTTTCATTTCTATATTCATGATTTTTATGGAGAAATGATATAGATACTTCATTCTATGCAAAAATAGGTGAGGGTGTATCTTATCCTACTCATTAGTTTTTTTCGTAATGTGGATGTGGAGGCTTTGTTCCTTCCTATATCATGAAAAAAACTAGCCTGACAGAATCAGACTAGTTTTTTCATTTGCCTGGCGACGTCCTACTCTCACAGGGACAAGGTCCCAACTACCATCGGCGCTAAAGAGCTTAACTTC
>DAIDKD010000362.1 GCA_027451065.1 Bacillaceae bacterium
AAACTTTCAAAGTTTTTCGAAGTAACAATGGAGTATTTACTTACTGGCGAAGATAAAACAAAATATATAAGAGATGAAGAGCTTCAACTTATCCAGACGTATCGAACACTTAGTGAGAGACAACAAGAGAAGGCTCAGTGTTATTTAGTTGGGATTACAAATACGTTTGATGGCTTTGATAAGAGATTGAAACTTCTCATTGAAAATGGAGGGTACCATAATCACGATGAGCTTGTAAAAGAAGCTCGTTTACCAGAAAATTCTATTTCAAGATACTTGAAGGGAGGAACTCCAGGTTCTAGAACTCTTTATCAACTTGCAACATTTTTCGAACTTCCTATGGAGTGGCTTCTTACTGGCGAAGTAATCATAGAGGGATTCAGTGAGGAAGAAAATCAATTTATTCAAAATTATAGGATGCTTAAATTGAAAGAGCAGGGGAAGATTAGTGGGTATGTAGATAGGCTTGTAGAGGAATCAAGCATGAAGGAGAAGATTTGACAGGGTTATCTTAGCAGGGAATATGCAGTAAACGAAGGAATCGTAAAAGACAAGATTGAAGCATCTATTAATATGATAAAGAAGTTCAATCTAAATGTTACTGATGCTATGGAAACTGCTGAATTACCTTTGCAAGAACGTCAGAAGCTAATAGATGAGTTGGAGCGGTTGAATATCCCTTATATAGATTGAAAAAGCAAAATTGACAATCATCAAAAGCTTTGGCCGTAGTAGGTTTCCACCATGAGATTCCCCAATTTTTTTATACAAAAATGACCTGACGAGAAGGATATTCCATAGGTACTCTCCCTTCTCGTTAGATCATATACATTCTTGACACACTCCGAAATGATAGAACGCTTCATTTGCAGGAGCAATCCAATCATCAATGAGGCTGCCCTCAAACTCATTATAATACAACGGTAGCTGTTTATGCTTTTTTATAATCATTATTGTACAAAAGTGATTAAAACTCTAAAAAGCTGTAAAGTGGTGTTGATAACTACACTTTTTTCTTTATCTCACATTCAATTTCCACCTCAACTTCACCAATCTGTGCTAATAGCTCTTCTTCTGTCAGCAAGTATAGTTGATATTTACTTGCCAAAATAGTTTCATTATCTTCTGGTAGAGCGAACTTTACCAATTCATCATTTTTAGCTGTACAAAGTAAAACACCAATTGTTTTATTCCCATCTTCTAATTGCACTTAGTAAACGATACTGAAACCAATTTAATTGTGTACGCAGTGCGTTCACTTTTGGATATGCCTTATAAAATTGAATTGTTTGATATAAAGCGCGCTTAGTAAAGCCACTTCCATAATCTTCAGAGACTCCATAAAAGCATGACAAAAACCCTCAGATGTCGTCGTTTTCCCATATTGTCTGGCACGGTTTATGGGAAAGTAATCTCCTTCGTTTACTAACTCAACTATTTCTTTCAACGTATTCCCAATATCAACCATATAGTGTTTTGCAAATTTACCATTGATTATTTTGAATTCTGTCACTATTACCACATCGTGTTCTAAACAAGGGTGTAGCTTAATCATCCGTACTAAAATAACCTAAATCAGCTAAAAAAAATATTTATCATGTGTCAATGATTTTTGATAATGTCCCAAAAATCATAAAAGATGAGCCTGTTTTTCAGGCATATCTACTTCATCAATAA
>DAIDKD010000363.1 GCA_027451065.1 Bacillaceae bacterium
TATTCCTTTCGGTACATTTCGGGCAGGTTTGGCTGGTATGTGCAGGGTTCACATACTCCACTTGTATGCCTTCCAATGTTGCTTTGTATTCAATGAATGTCGCTAATCGGTAGAAGGACCAAGTGTGCAAATTCTTTTCGTTTTTACGGCTTGTTCTTGCCGTCTGCCGGATATTCGCCAGTTTTTCCAAGCGAATGACAGAAATGTGGTTATCTTTTGCAAAATCAATGATTTGACGACTAACCTTGTGGTCTTGGTCTTTCATCCATCGTTGTTCCTTATCATTGAGTTTGCGAATAGCATTTATTTTTTTTGCTTTCCCTAATTCACGTCTTTTAGATTTGAATTTTCTGCGGATATATTTGTTTTGTCTGCCGTTACCAAAGAATTTTGTTTTTCCTGTACTGATTACTCCAACAGCTGGAACTTTTAACCCTAAATCTACTCCCATAACACGATTAGATTCATTTTGATTTGGTTCTTCTACAGTCACACATATTTGGGCAATCCATTTATTTGACTTCTTTGTGATTCGGAGCGTACCCAATTTATTTTGTAGTAGTTTTTGTTGATATTCCGTTAATACAGCTTTTACAGCAATACGCTTTGATTTTCCATTGATAGATACTGGAAATTCAATGATGTTTTCTTTAATTTTGTAGTTTTGATTATTCCATATACAAACTGGCTTTTTAAGAATAGGTACTTTTTTAAACTGTTTTGATCTCTGGTAGACACTTTTAGCATCACGTATCGCTTGATTTTTAACAGCACTGGGCATCAATACCGAAAAATCTTTTGAGGACAGTTTTAATGCTTTGTCTGCTCGCACCATTTCAGCAACTAATATATTGACGGTTTTAATATATTCTTTTGAAATATCAGTCAAGTATTTTTTTTGTTCTTTAGTTGGCAAAAGTTTGATTTTTGCTGTTTGTTGCAAATATATCACCCCCTTGTTTTTTGTTCATCAATATACTTTTTAATTGTGTCGTTTGATACATTCCCTGCTGTTGATACGAAAAAAGAACGTGTCCATAAGCTTGGCATATGTTTTAAATGTTTGAACTCTTGGCGAAGTATTCTTGAACTCACTCCTTTTATTTTCGCCATAATTTGAGATGGACTGATTTGTGGTAGAGCATTGAGAAACATATGAGTATGGTCTTTATCACACTCAATTGCTAGTATTTCTATTTCCTGTTCAGTACATACTTCATGAACAATTTCCTTAAAACGCTGCTCTACCTTTTGATTTAAAAATATCTTTCTTCGGTATCTTGGACAGAAAACAAAATGATAGTTGATTAATGAGACGGTTTTTTTAGTCCTTCTATATTCTTGTTTCATAATTCTATTGTATATGTTTTTCGTTTATTACTGCAACATTATTTTAAAAAGAATGGGCTTTCATCCCACGATTGAAACCGTGGGCTTTTCGCCCTGATACTGTAATAAGTATATTCTCATTTAAATCACCTTCCTTTTGAATACTAACCAAGCTAGTTATATCCAAAAGGAATTAAATATACAGAAGAACTAATTTATTTTTAGCCTATGACAGTTAAATCTTTAGTAAATTTATTTAGCACTTCACAGCCATCCTCAGTTACAAGTACTAGATCTTCGATTCTTACTCCAAACTCTCCCATAAGATAAATACCAGG
>DAIDKD010000364.1 GCA_027451065.1 Bacillaceae bacterium
GTTGTATCCTTCCAAATTTGACGTAGATAATGAAAATCTGTATAACCAGCCTGGAGAGTTCCAATAAATGCGGCAGCTTTTGACCGAGCAATTAAATCTTCTTGACTTGAAATATCTGAAGCATTAATTTCAGTTAGATTACAGAATTGGAAAGGATTTAGAGCGATTTCAGCACAAGGATTTGTACCCCAATCATAATCATTTGTCCAAAAAACTCCAGGCTCTCCAGCATTAGATTCTTCAACTCTTTTCCACACATTAAGAAATTGCTCTTTACTTGTGAATTTTCTATGCAAAACTACAGAATTATTTGCTCTACCCCGTTGTGGATTCATTTCCCACCACTGACCAGATTTACTAGTAAGCATATCCATATCATCTGGTGAGAATAGAGCAATCATGGCCGCTCTACGAATGCCACCAGATAAAACTGCATCAGCAATATGGCAAAGAATATCATGTACTTCAATAGTAGTAATTCTTCTACCAACAGTATTATTCAAAACGGCTCTAATCTTTTCAATACAAATTCGTAGGGGATCTGGCCCGGGAGCTTTTCCGCCTGAAGTTACTAGTCTTGCACCTTTCGGGCGAATGTCACGATAATCGAAAACAGGATTTGATTTTCCACAAAAATATGACTTGATAAGAACCTTAATTGCATCTGACCAACCCTCAATAGAATCTCCAACAAGAAATCGACGTGGCTTATCTTTTGGTCCTAAAACGATTGGTAATTTGCCAACTTGATGTTTCTGAATTCCATATCCAACTCCAGTTCCCGAAAGCAGCATGAACATAACTTCACTGAATGCTGCAGGATCATCAATTGGTAAATGTGAACAATTAAAAATTCTTACATTAGAAAGTTCAATTGGGGTACCACCGAATTGTAATGATCGCATTGAAGGTAAAACCTTCTTAGTCATTACATATTCCTTATAAACTTTTTGTATTTCCTTTCTGATTTGTGGATATCTTTGAATATGCATAGACATATTACGTTCCACAATTTCTTCCCAAGTCTCACGACGATTGATTTCGGGAATAAACTTCGCGTATTTATTAAAAACTGTAATATCTGATAAAATTGATTGTGTTGTGTCCATTTTTTATTATTATTCTCCTCTTATTACTTTACTCCAGTTGAACCTAGACCTCCAGTTCCCCGTTCGGTTTCCGATAAATCTTCTGTTTCTATGAATTCTACATGATCAAAGGGAACAACCATGGCTTGAGCAACACGTTCAGCCCCAGAAATTAAAAAAGTTTCTTTTCCATCATTTTGTAATTTAACATTTAATTCACCGCGATAATCACTATCAATAATTCCCGTACAATTTGATAGTCTAATACCATTTTTAAATCCATGTCCTGAACGAGAAAATACCATCATTACATGACCTTCAGGAATTTCAAAAGCTAAACCTGTCTTAAGATTTACTGATGAATCTACCGGAATTGATATTTCACCATTATTCAAACAGTAAATATCAAAACATGCTGCTCCATTTGAGCCATAAACTGGTAACTTTGCTGTATTATCTAACTTCTTAATCTTCACTTGCATAATTGTTCCTTCAATGTGAGTTTTTATTTATTCTGATACAAATTCTGTAATCATTGGAAAAATTGG
>DAIDKD010000365.1 GCA_027451065.1 Bacillaceae bacterium
ATAGATTTGAATTTGCTGCGTTCACAGACTTTATTCCTAAAGCAAACATCATAATAAAAATGAATAGCACAGTATAGCAAATGCTTTTTTTACTCCTCAATCCCTCCATTCTCCTTTCCTTTCTTTTTTATCCATAAAATCCAAAGAAATACCCCACACACTATTATGAGCAAAGCGATTCCTACGTAAAGAAGTGTGTTGCCTTTTTTTAAATCAATAGCTTCTGTATTTAAGTTAGATGCAGTCTCATCAGTAATCTCGAAGGCCTTCTCAAACTCCCAAATCTGGTCACCATCTGTAGCAGATAGGTACAAATGATATTCCCCTGGTTCTAATGGTTCATTATCCCAAGTAATAGGGAAGTCAAAGTTAGAATTGGGCGCCATGGACATACCTGTTTTTGTCATTTCACGAAGTACCTTCTCTTTTCCTTCTTCAGTAATTTTTGCTGTCACTTCTAAACCCTTGATATTCATAGCTTCTGTATTCTGCAAATTCGTAGTAATCGCTGTACGGTAGTTTATCAGCGTTGCTTCCACTTCATTTAAAGTCAGGTTCGGCTTTACTTCAGTATCTGTATTGCTTAATTTCGTACCTACGACGTAAGCATATTTATTTTTAATCATTTCATTCTCACCACTTGAACCTTCATTCGCATCAGCACTATATATGTAGAAACCACCTAGAATAATACCATCAAATGATTCTTCTGGCATTTCAATCGTAAACTGAACTTCCTTCGTTTGTTCTCCAGCCAGCGTTACTTTCTGTGGAGAAGAAACAATATCGGAAAATGCATATTTTAATGAGCTGTCATTTTTGTGATTGTTACTACTGTAAACAATCACTCCATTTTGATTGGTGATAGCTGTGTTAGGTTCAATCATTAATGTTAGTGTTTCTTTTGAATTATTTTGAACTGTTAAAGATATTATTTGTGTATCTCCAGGTTGCATTCGTAAATCAAAATATGTTAAATCTTTATCTATTTGATTATCAGGAATATTTGCCTTTACTGAATAGCCCACTACATCGGTAGAAGCAAATACACTATTTGAAGCTAACCCTACCCCAAATAATAAGGTGAAAATAAATATCCACACATTTTTTTTCATTTTTCTTCTACTCCATTTAGTTTCTAGGTACTTTCCAAAAAAGAAGCATATTTCAGAACCGCTTTGATCAATCGATTTTGAAATATAGCTTCCGTCGTGATTTACATTCTCCTTTAATTTACTGCATCTGTTAAAGTACAGGTCAGCGCTGCTTCATAATCTCCTGCATAATTACCTGCTGGAACATGAAGCTCCACTTTTTCACCATTTCCTTGTAAATTGTCTGCCCAAGTACCCATCCCCGCATCAGTTCCTGCATCCATTAGTATTGCACTAGCACCACCTGCTTGTAGCTCTATTTCATGAGTTGTTGGTTTTTTAGACGTATTGTCCTTGGTAGTTTCTGCTGTACCTGCTGGGAAAGTTAACGACACTCCTCTTAACACATTGGATGTTTCTTCATCCACAAACGCTGAAGCCTCCACACTTACTGCCCATCCCGCTAAAATATTTCTATCAACTTCTATCAAAGTCTATCATTATTGATAGTTATATTTTTTCCGCGTTAGAAGGTCC
>DAIDKD010000366.1 GCA_027451065.1 Bacillaceae bacterium
GCTCCGTATCGTTTTCCTAAAATTGTAGCTACAAGTCCGATGGCAAGAGGTTGAGCGGTGTTAGGAACAATAGGGAAGGGAATAGTAAATTGTGCCAAAACAGCGATCATACCAGCCCCCATTGCCGCAGCTGTCATCATTTTCAAGTGATTATTGTTCAAAAAATCATCTCCTCTCCCTTCTTTCAATAGGGGTAAAAAACAATCCCTATTGAAAAAAGGTACATTATTATTTAGATTCTTGATATAATTTTTCTACTTCTTCCCAGTTTACGATGTTCCAAAATGCACCGATGTATTCAGGACGACGGTTTTGATAATGGAGGTAGTAAGCATGCTCCCAAACATCTAACCCTAAAATTGGTGTTTTTCCTTCTGAGATTGGAGAATCTTGATTTGGTGTACTTGTGATTTCTAATTCTCCATTGTTTACAACTAGCCAAGCCCATCCAGAGCCAAAGCGAGTAGTTGCTGCTTTTGTAAATGCTTCTTTGAATGCGTCAAAGCTTCCAAATTTTTCATTTATAGCACTTGCAACTTCTCCGACTGGAGCTTTTTGACTATTTGGAGTAAGTAATCTCCAGAATAGTGTGTGGTTAGCGTGTCCGCCACCATTATTACGCACTGCTGTACGAATTTCTTCAGGGATAGCATCTAGATTAGCCAGTAGTTCCTCAAGTGATTTTGAAGCTAACTCTTCATATCCTTCAAGAGCTGCATTCAGGTTTGTTATGTATGTATTATGGTGCTTCGTATGATGAATGTTCATTGTTTCTTTGTCGATGTTAGGCTCTAACGCATCATAAGCATAAGGTAATTGTGGTAATTCAAATTTAGTCATAGTGAAATTCCTCCTGAGAATGTAATATTTCTTCATTATAATGTAACAACGAAATCATTTTTACAGATTATCTAAATCTAGCCAAGAAAAGAAGATAGCATCCATACATGCTTTTCAAGCGAGTTGTGAATATCTGTAAGCATACCTGCTGTTACTTCGTCGTTAGCTTCCTGGGCAATTTCTACACCAGTTTTTAACTCTTCAATCATTGTTAAAAAGTCATCCATAATTGATTGAACCATTTCTTTTGCATCTTTTTTACCTGTTGCTTCGTTCACTGAAGAAGTTTCTAAATATTCTTTCATAGAAGCTACTGGCTTACCTTTCAAGATTAAAACACGTTCTGCAATTTCATCAATATAAACTGCAGCCTCATTATAAAGCTCTTCAAATTTTGTATGTAATGTAAAGAAATTTTCTCCTTTTACATACCAATGGTAATTATGTAACTTCACAAATAACACATTCCAATCTGCTACTTGCTTGTTCAATACTGTCATTAAATCTGTCATTGTCATCCCTCCACATTTAAAGTTATACTTCATAATAATTATTATAATATGAGAATTATGAAATGTACATCTATTTTTGTATTTTTTTACAAAGGAGGAAAATTTATACCTGTACTTTTCTCCTTATCAAGAAGTTAAGTTACTACGTATTCCATCAGTACAACCTTTAGACTTGACAACCTACTAAAAAAAGTAAAATGGACCCTATAAGGTAGACAGTAGAAAAAAGAGGATACATTCTCAAGAAATTCAACTGACTCTATTTTATAG
>DAIDKD010000367.1 GCA_027451065.1 Bacillaceae bacterium
GTACCGTTCGGTATACGGCGGTTTCATTTAAGTCCAACGATAAGTTTTGTATCTGCCAAATAGACTTTTAAGTCCTTGTGTTTCCCAATATTGATTATCAAGTGCTCGACTTAATATGGGGCTTTGCGCTGTGCGCCAGTAACTTTTCCTCGTATTCGCCCATTCCCATGCTTGATCAGGATTGATACCACATCGAACCAAATGCTTCTTTTTCGTTGCGATTTTCTTCCATTCTTTCCACCGAATCATACGCAACCTTCTTCTCAGCCAAGCGTCTAGCAATTTGAATATAGAGGGTGTTTCAGCTAATTGATAATACCCTAGCCATCCCACCAAGTATTGATTCAATTTCTCAATTCTTTTCTCCATAGTAATCGCATGCTTCCTCGACGTTAAGGCTCGAATACGTTGTTTGAAACGTTGAATACTCGCTTTGGAAATACGAACCTTACGGTTCTTCTTTTGAGCTGTAAAGGAAAAGCCTAAAAATGCACGTTTCCAAGGACGATCTACTGCACTTTTCTGTTCATTCACTTTTAGTTTTAGTGTCTTCTCAATAAAGGTCGTCACACTCTCCATCACGCGTATCCCTGCTCTTTCAGACTTCATATAGATGTTACAGTCATCCGCGTAACGTACGAAGCAAAGACCCCTCTTTTCAAGTTCCTTATCCAATTCATCAAGGACAATGTTTGAAAGTAATGGGCTCAGAGGACCACCTTATGCAAAGAAAGTAATTATGCAAAGTAATCAATTAAAATACACATAAATTCAATAATTTCATGTATTTACTTTGCATAATATCCCAAAATGATAATTAGAGTTTAGACTCAATATTATTATTTTGGAGGAATGTTTTATGCAAAAGAAAACATTAGAAAAACTGCTTCAGGACCTTGAACAGGAAATGCAACGATTAGGCTATTCTGAAGGTTCCATGAATTTTTATCGTAGACGTTGGCGAATGCTGTTACAATTCGCACAAGATCGAAGTGAAATTTATTTTTCCGAACGATTGGGGATTGATTTTGTTGAAAAGCACTTTAATATTTTTGAAAAGGATTTTACGCGAACTCTTTCTCAGACGGAGACTCAAGAGCTACGTATTATTCGAATGATTGGTGATTTTCAACTACACCAGACTGTTTTACGCCGGTACTATAAACACAAGAACATCCTTACGGATCCATATTTTATAGAGATGAGCAGTCGTTTTAAACAATACTGTGTAAACAAAGAATATTCCAAGGTCACAATAGATCATTATGTCAAACAGTCTGCCAGATTCATGGATTATCTTTCCTCACAAAAAGTTATGGATTGTAAAGATATTAATCTGCCTATAATTAACAACTACATTAAAACCTTGGCTGGCTATACCTACAAAACAGTGGAACAAAATATTTGCTCTATCCGAGCCTTTTTTCGGTTTCTTTTGGAAACTGGAGAGATACAGATTGATTTTGCTTCAAAAACACCGATGGTGCAAGCAAGAAAGCAGACTCGTATTCCATCTGTATGGACAGTAGATGAATTGAAAAAGTTAATCGCTGCCATTGATAAAGGTAGTCCGAAAGGTAAACGGGATTATGCAATAATCCTACTGGCATGTT
>DAIDKD010000368.1 GCA_027451065.1 Bacillaceae bacterium
TGAAGTGATTGGTACTGAACCATACTTTGGGAAGGAGTAGAGGAGATGGGTTGCATGGAAGATTCAAGTAAGGGACTATACCTTGTAAAAAAGAAAGGGAAGAGCAGTACCCACAGCTTGATTTTTAGTCGTTTGGGAATTGTTATTGTTGCACTTATTATGCAAGTGTTAGGGCTAATCGCTTTTTATAATTATTTATCAAGCTTTTTACATATTTTTTATGGTGGATTCCTGCTTTTTGGAATCTGTTTATTCATTTATTTGTTAAATAGTGATAGTGATAATAGCGTGAAATTAGCTTGGGTTGTCTTGTTCACAATTTCACCAATCATTGGTGTTCTTCTTTATTCCTTTGCAAAATTTGAACTAGGGCACCGGGTAATCAAACGTTTGTTGCTGAGAAATGAAGAAGCTGCAAAAGGGTTGATTCGTACAGAGAGTGAGGTCATGAAAGAGTTAGAAATAAATGATCCTCACTTGTTAGGAATTGCTAGGTACATTAGTAGTGCAGGTTCTTATCCTATATACAAAAATACAGAGGTTATATATTTTCCACTAGGTGAAGATAAGTTCAAATGTTTACTAGAAGAGCTGGAAAAAGCAGAGCATTTTATTTTCATGGAGTATTTCATTGTAGAGGAAGGGGAGATGTGGGGAGCTGTTTTAGAGATATTGGCTCGAAAAGCGAGAGAAGGTGTCGAAGTAAGGTTTATGTATGACGGATTTTGTGAATTTTCGCTGCTGCCGTCAAATTATCCTAAGAAATTAGCTGAACTAGGAATCAAGTGTAAAGTCTTTTCACCAGTTCGTCCGTTTGTATCTACTGTATATAATTTTAGAGATCATCGTAAGATTTGTGTAATAGACGGCAAAGTTGCCTTCAATGGCGGAATTAATCTGGCAGATGAATACATCAATAAGAAAGAAAGATTTGGCCATTGGAAAGATACTGCTGTTATGTTAAAAGGAAAAGCAGTAGAAAGCTTTACTTTGATGTTTTTACAAATGTGGAATTTAGAGAAAAGTAGTTTGGACTTTGAAAATTGGCTATTTGTTGAACAAGAGCCTATTCATTCATCAGGATATGTCATGCCCTATGCAGATGATCCTTTAGATTCAGATAGAGTTGGAGAGATGATATATTATGACATACTAAATCAGGCACGAAAATATGTTCATATTATGACACCATATCTCATTTTAGATGGAGAAATGGAAAATGCCATATGCTTTGCAGCTAGGCGAGGTATTGATGTGAAAATTATTTTGCCGCATATCCCAGATAAAAAATATGCCTTTGCTTTGGCGAAAACTCATTATAAAAAATTACTAGATTCAGGTGTCAAAATCTTCGAATACACACCAGGGTTTGTTCATGCCAAGGTGTTCGTCAGTGATGATACTTTAGCGACAGTTGGTACGATTAATTTGGATTATCGTAGTTTGTATCACCATTTTGAATGTGGTACATACATGAAGCAAGTTCCTGCCATTGCTGATATGGAGGAAGATTTTCAAAAAACGTTGCAGCTGAGTCAGGAAGTTACTTATGAAAGTATAAAATCCGAGAAATTTATCACCAAGGTAAGTGGTTGGATCTT
>DAIDKD010000369.1 GCA_027451065.1 Bacillaceae bacterium
ACCTTCTAACGCGGAAAAAATATAACTATCAATAATGATAGACTTTGATAGAAGTTGATAGAAATATTTTAGCGGAAGTCACTAAGCTAAAGACAGAGGTTGCATGTAAAGAGGAAAATATTAGGAAACAATTTGTCCCGATAACCAAAGAAGCTAAGTGTACAAAACTTTCAATTTTGTGCACTTAGCCTCTCCATTACGATGTTAGTTGTTTCTTTATTTGTTCTGGTAAATTTTCGATAGATATACGTAACGCATCAAATTTATTCTCTAAACGAGTGAATACAAATGCCGTAACGAAAAATGGAAAACCTACCTCACTAATAAACTGAACCCACCCATCAAAATCTTCCCTGTTTCGCTCTTTTATATTTCTTTTTTTCCTTTTCCTAGCGTCTTCTTTCAGCTTTCTCCAACAAAGCAATACAAACACTTCCCTGCGAAAGGCAGAAAGGCTTGTGTAAGTACTCCCATAAAGAATGTATTGAACACTGTACCCAGCCCCAAATTGGAAAAATCTTTGATAATCAATCCACATGCAAATGCCAAACATAATGCACATATATCCGCAGTTGTTTTCACATACTTATATTGGATCGTAAATGTATCTACTATAGAGAAGACGAGTGTTTCCGTATGATTCTTCGGCAGATGTGTCACAAAAATCATCGCTGATCCAAATGCTATCAGCAGTAACCCTAACACCAAAATTATGAATTTCCCTATGATATTTTTGATTTCCATGGAATCAAAAACAGTAAAATACCAAAAATCAATAAACTTCCCTGTTAAAAAGGCAACAAATATGACTCGAATATCTGGCAATTGCCTCTTTATCATGCTGGCGACGAAAACAAATACAAAAGCAATCATGAACATCCAAATTCCTATCGTAATAGATGTCATTTTGAACAGATTTTCTACTAATGCATCCCACCCGCCAGCTCCTAGTTCACTCAACAATGTGAATGTCACTCCCAATGATAAAAAAATGAGACCTACTACATAATAAATAACCTTTCTGTCCATGTCTTTATTTAATGTAATTCCGGCCAATACCCTTTATTTGCTTCTATCATTTCATCTAAGACAACTTTGGCAACTCTCGCTGATGGTACACTTCTATTTAAAGTGAAGGCTTGTAATGCTTTTTGATAAGAACCTTCAAAAAATGCGTCTACTAATAACTTCTCTGCGGCTACTTGTACTTCCATTAATCCCCTATGAAAATCGCAAATTGGTTTTAATGAAATAGGCTCTGGACCAGTAGCGCCAATATACGCTGGCACCTCTACTACTGCATCTGAACGTAAATTTGGGATGGCACCATTATTAGGAACAATCAGCATAAATCTGCGGTTCTCATCATTTAAAATGGAAGTAGCAATATCGACAATATATTGACCATGTTCACCAAAATT
>DAIDKD010000370.1 GCA_027451065.1 Bacillaceae bacterium
TTTTTATTAGGCTCGATAGCTCAGTCGGTAGAGCAGAGGACTGAAAATCCTCGTGTCGGCGGTTCGATTCCGTCTCGAGCCATCAGTAGTGAATGTAGCGAGGTGGTTAACGCATATAATTGTGCTTTGATTTCCACTAATCGTTTCATTCACATCGTATATGCGGGTGTAGTTTAGTGGTAAAACAAGAGCCTTCCAAGCTCTGGTCGAGAGTTCGATTCTCTTCACCCGCTCCAAAATAGGGGCCTATAGCTCAGCTGGTTAGAGCGCACGCCTGATAAGCGTGAGGTCGGTGGTTCGAGTCCACTTAGGCCCACCATTATTATTCCACCTTAGCTCAGTGGTAGAGCTATCGGCTGTTAACCGATCGGTCGTAGGTTCGAGTCCTACAGGTGGAGCCATATATAGAGAAGTACCCAAGAGGCTCAAGGGGCTCCCCTGCTAAGGGAGTAGGTCGCTTACGCGGCGCGAGGGTTCGAATCCCTTCTTCTCTGCCATATAGTTTAGGCCCGTTGGTCAAGTGGTTAAGACACCGCCCTTTCACGGCGGTAACACGGGTTCGAATCCCGTACGGGTCATTTGAAAAGGTATCGAATATTTTCGATACCTTTTTTTTGTATAACAACATTCGACAAAATATGAGTTCTGGTAAAAAAGATGTCGTTATTTGTCTAATGATTTTAATATATTTTTTTAATATATTTAGCTATAATAATAAATAAGAAAAGTATTTTGTTTTCAAAAGAATGATATTTTTTCGGAAAATTTGTTAGAGACAACAGCTATTTTATTACTTTTCATCATTTCGATGGGAATTTTGGAAATTGTAATCAACATAGATATTGTGTAAAATAAAAGTGAAAGTTAATATTCTTAAGGGAAGGTAGAGGTGAGATATACGTGTTACAGACGTGTCCCAATGACTATCAATTACATTTATTTCATGATGGCTCATTCTTTAGAAGCTATGAAATATTTGGAGCAAAAGTAACATCAATGAATGAAATAACAGGTGTGTCTTTCACTGTGTGGGCACCCCATGCTAAGAAAGTTCAAGTTGTAGGTGACTTTAACAACTGGGATGGAACAAATTTTTCTATGGAAAAGTTAAATAGTGAAGGTGTATGGCACTTGTTTGTCCCTCATTTACAAGCAGGTGAAAGGTATAAATATAAATTTATCACAGAGGAAAACTTGGAGTTACTG
>DAIDKD010000371.1 GCA_027451065.1 Bacillaceae bacterium
GGTCAAAGTAGATGTAGAGTCCACATTCGAACCAATTATCGGTACAGAGCAACAAAGCGAGGAGCTTGTCCGTTATTTAATGCAAGACTTTGAAGAAGATCCTTTATCTATTTGGAACTCAGATATATTCGGGCGCTCTTTAAGTGTCATTGTTCGTGAAGGAATACATGCAAAATTATCATTAATGCCAGAGAATGCTCGCTATAAGCTCAAAGAAACTTTGGAGCGGATTATTAACGAAGGCTCAGGGGGACTTATTGCGATTATATTATAGTATAGGGTTGTGGGAATTGGGAGTTTTCAGACCATTTCTCACAACCCTATATTTCGTGAAATGTTCAATAATTTAGGGGGAATTTCAAATTTTATGAGGAAATATATTGAAATATCGTAGATAATCGTATAATATAAGGCATGACAGCAATTTCAGTAGCAATTTGTGGTATAAAATTTAAAATTTTTGCCAACAAATGAGATAACGACTTGCTACTACTTTGTATTTTTAATGAGGAGGTGAATGGCATGAACAAAACTGAATTAATTACTGCAGTTGCTGAAGCTTCTGAGCTTTCTAAGAAAGATGCAACAAAAGCTGTTGAAGCGGTATTTGAAGCAATTTCAGGTGCGCTACAAAATGGTGATAAAGTACAATTAATCGGATTCGGAAACTTCGAAGTGCGTGAGCGTGCTGCTCGTAAAGGGCGTAATCCACAAACTGGAGATGAAATCGAAATCGCTGCTAGCAAAGTACCAGCATTTAAACCTGGTAAAGCCTTGAAAGACGCGGTCAAGTAATAGCTTGAACCCTACATACACAAGCGATTGAGCTGATTTTAACTACAGTAAAATCTAGGTGTTAAAAATCCCCCTCAACTTTGAGGGGGATTTTACTGTTTCCAGTTTTCAAAATGATTTATAACTTCTTACTTGCCTTTAATCAATCCCTCTCCATACTCGTTTCCACTTGAAGAAACCAACATGGTCCTGTAGCCTTTGTCTAAGCCTATTTTTTTCTTTTCTGTCCATATTTGTTTTTCTTTTGTTTCTACGGTATGAGCGAATGTAAAGGTGTCTTGGTTCATGGATACGCGAATGTTTTTGCGGTAGGTATTTCGGTCGGAAACACGTAAACGAATACGATTGTGTTTGATGTGGGTGGAAATCTCGATATAGACAATGCCGTTCTCTTCTT
>DAIDKD010000372.1 GCA_027451065.1 Bacillaceae bacterium
CAGAACAGACGTAACGAACATATTCTTTTTCATCTGCCGTCAGATTGTCATTCTCTTTTGCAACCTCTTTTATTTTATTGCAAGCATTGGACCAGAGCGATTTTAAGGAAGAAACAACCTCTTCCAAGGTAATCTTCCAAAAGCGGGCAGGTAACTTGAATTGTTTAACTAGCTCTTTGTCTTTCACCCACTGGTCTCTGATTTTCCTGACCTGTTGTAATTCTAAATAATAATTGACTCCGGCCAATCGGCTGTACATATAATTTCTGGCATTTCTGATTCTCTTTGTTAATTCCATGACACTTTCTTTATCTTCTTGATTAATATAGAGTGCTGTTTGTTTGACTGTCCGCTTGAATCGTTTTTTCTTGAATGGTTTGTTGCTCTTCTTTTTTGTCATTTTCTCACCCTCCTTTCATCTTTCCACATATTTTATTATACCAAAAAATTATTCGTTTGTGGAATATTACAATATTTTTCACTCTGTTTTTTTTGATGAAAATAGTCCCGTTGCTTCTTGAGTTTTTAGCATACAAAAAATTTCTCGAAACAATCCACAGGCTTACATGTTTATATATATTTATTCTAGCTGTTTGTTACCTCTTCGTGAAAAAGAAAAAGCCATAGAATAAGCATCTGCTTATCTATGGCTATATAAGGCTAGGCATAGGAAAGAGTGTGCTGCTTATTTTCTTAAATTTATGTTGACGGAATAGTTTTATCGTTATATAGTTATATACATAGATATATAACCGTAAAAGTATAACGGTATAAAACAACAAGGTGGTGATTTTTTTGTTAGGAGCAGGATTTGATGACAGCAAACCGATTTTTTTACAGATCAAAGAACGTGTGGAAGATCAAATTATCAATGGACAAATTCAAGAAGGGGAACAGATTCCCTCAACAACGCAGATAGTACAGTTTTATAAAATCAATCATGTCACTGTATCAAAAGGAATCAATTTATTAGTCGACGCTGGGATTATTTACAAAAAAAGAGGTGTGGGAATGTTTGTAGCAGAAGGGGCAAAAGAAACATTAGTCCAAAAACGAAAAGATACTTTTTT
>DAIDKD010000373.1 GCA_027451065.1 Bacillaceae bacterium
AGGGCGCATCACGCAGGATTGCGCGAGAAATCGCAAGGCTGGCGACAGCGGTCCTACAATCGCTGTCGCCAGGAGCGACGTCGTGCGGCGGCATTTACCTCAAAAAATGCCGCCTTGCACAATGCCGAGCAGGCACAAGAATTGTGGTACAGCCCTAGCGATGGCTGAGTGCCCAGATATAGGCAGCTACAGCTTTTGCTTGTTTGGAATTGAGGGATGAACCTCCGCTGGGCGGCATGGGGCTGCGATATTGCTTGGGTTGCATCACGCCCTGGGTCACGCTCTTTGTAATGCCGGCCCAACTACCATCGCTCCAGAGCCACTTGTTCCGGGTCAGGTCGGGTCCCAACGGTTTACTATGATAATATTTATAGGCGGAGTAGGTCGAAGCTGCATCGACCATACATCCGCCTTTTTATTAGCCTTATTTTGTTATGGAAAAATTCAATTTTCCAATAATGCACAAACTTCAATATGGCCAACCACAATAGCATTCCAATAAATCTCAAACATTTCTTCTAACCATTCTGCATTGCATGAAAAATCATTTTTGAGTGTTAACTCCTCCAATAACTCTCTTTCTGTGCAGAATAATGTTGAATTGATATTTTTATCATAAACCATGCACCAAGGTGCTTCTACAAAACGAAAAACAGGGACAGTATCGTCAAGTATTTTTTTAAAAACCAATTCTCTTAATTCCCCCATGGAACCTGCCTTACATCTAACTAATATAAACTGACAGCTTTTTTCCACTTCGTCCCCTCCTTTGTGCTTACATTTGTACCGTTCACATGACAGATTCTCTGAATGAGAAAGCCCATTGCTACTAGGTGTGAGCTTGTTACTAATCATTATATAAGTATCGCATTTATTAAGCAAAAATAAAGACAAGTGAATTGAATAATCTCAGAAAAGAAATATTATCGCCTGGTCTTTTTGAAAAATAAAAGCAATTGCTTCTTCAGAATTTAACGGATTTTGTGGAATCCACCTACACTTTCAGCATTTTCGATAAATTGAAAATGAAGGTTGCTTTTATTATTAATATCTGCAATCAAATGC
>DAIDKD010000374.1 GCA_027451065.1 Bacillaceae bacterium
CGAGGTGTTAAGATTACAATACTCTATTCAGTTTTTCGAACATCATATGTTGATTTCGCCAAAAAGAGAATGTCGGATAATTGAGATGGCAAAAGCCATCCCTTGTCCGACGCCGACTCATCTCATGACTGAAGTCACGAGGGTTCTCGACTAAAATCCTAAACTAGATAGAACAAAAGGAATACTCGCCTGAGAATTACGATGTGCCAATTCGAAGTGACAATGTTTTATGTCAAAAATTTCTTGCTGATATTGACCCATTCCATATAGTTTTTTTGTATCCGCTTCAAATTCAACAGTTAGGTGATAATCTCCGCCAATGTTAGATTTAAAATGACGGGCATACGTGTTCAATGCTCCTCGTGAATCAGGTTCCTCTAAAAGAATCTCCCCTTTTTGATTGTAAAAACGTAACCTTCCTCTTTGATTCCAACTATTTATTTCTATCACTGCCCTTATATTACCGTTGATTATCGCCCTCCTTTTGCTGCACCTGAAATGACCTAACCATAAGGATTTTCAAGAAGATATTCCTGAAAATTCTTATGATTAGGTCATGCCTACCGGATAGTAACACCCTAATTTTAGTTTTTTTTGTAGATACTATTCATATTCGTCTTCTTTTGGTATCAAGCCTCAACTATACTTCTTATCAAAAGTTAGCGATTGGCGCACTTATACCATGACATCAAAAATTTGCTTATCGTCTATCTGAATCCATTCAGCAATACATTCTTTGTTTTTATCCTTACGAAAATCAAATGTAAGTAAATATCCTTTATCCGCATGTTTGGAATTCATGTAGCCTAACAACTGATCATATGCTTTTTCTTTCGCTGTTTCACCTTTCCAAAGTTTTAGCTCAATAATAAATTGGTCACTTCCGAGGTCCACAACAATGTCCATCCTTCTCATGTCTGTAAATTGACTTTCTATATGATAGAAGCCTCTTCCGTTAAGCAATGGCTTTAAATAGGTAAGAAAAATCATACGACCGTGGCTTTCCAAAAACTCACGATCCTTTTCTG
>DAIDKD010000375.1 GCA_027451065.1 Bacillaceae bacterium
TATGGAGGAGGTAGAGGGATTCGAACCCCCGCGGGCTGTTACACCCCTGTCGGTTTTCAAGACCGATCCCTTCAGCCAGACTTGGGTATACCTCCTTGCTGATACGTTTGTTATCGTAGCAAAAAATAAGGGTTGTGTCAAGAGAGTATGAGGTGATACATAAGAAAAAAGCGCCTATGTATCACCTCATACTCTCGAAGTTCTCTATTTTGATCAATCACTTATCTTTTCAAACAAACTAAGACCTTAGACCTATTTTCATTATAGTATCGCCTACTACCTTGCAATAAACAATAATGGGTGATATATTATAGTCACACGCAAGTATTTACTATTCAGTACTATACAATAAACAGTACTAAAAATTAGCAAAGTGAGGTGGGAATATTGAACGTACAATTTAAAAAAGGTGTGTTAGAGCTATGTGTTCTTGTATTGCTTGATAAGAAAGATTGCTATGGATACGAACTAGTCCAACAAATTTCAGAGAAGATTCAAATATCAGAAGGATCTGTGTATCCGCTTCTTCGGCGTTTGACGAAGGAAGAATATTTTACAACTTATTTACAGGAATCCACAGAGGGACCTTCCCGTAAATACTATCAATTGACTGAAAAGGGAAGGAAATATTTATACGAACTTATTGAGGAATGGAAAACATTCTCCAACGGGGTAAATCAATTAATTGAGGAAGGTGTGAACAATGACGAAAGATGATTTT
>DAIDKD010000376.1 GCA_027451065.1 Bacillaceae bacterium
GAGCATGACAGCTTAGCGCTTCACGAAATAAAACAGTTTGTTGGGTTTGCAAAGGAAGATAAATCCAAATTTGATGCTGCAATGACAGAATTGCAAATGAGAATGTACTTAACTATGTGCGGTTCCCAACAAAAGACATCCCAGCAGGGTGAAAAGTATGGCTGGGCATCAACGGTATTTTGTACTACTGAAAAATTCTTTGGCGAGGACGTATTCAATAAATCCACAGACATAGAAGTCGAAGAAGCTATTAACAAGATTACAGAGCAGATTTATAAACTAAATCCGTCGGCTGTGCAAAAGAAAATTGATAAATTTATTAAGGGGCATTAATTTTTTCTTTGTCAAATGTTTGCAAACACTACACATGACAAATGCCATGCAGAAGCTTGGAGTGAAGGGGCGCGCACAAGCGGTAGTGGAATTACTGCGCATGGGAGAGCTTGAGTTATAAACAGAAAGAGGCTGTCTGAAGGAGCTAGGAAGCATTTTTTTCAGACAGTTTCTTTTGTATCTGTAACCTATCCACCAATTAATAAGTCAATTATGGGGAGTAAAATATAAATTACTAGAATTTAAAGGAATAATGAAATAGGGTTCATTTATGAATGACTGCCTAAATGAATCTCATATTCAAAGTTAAGTTT
>DAIDKD010000377.1 GCA_027451065.1 Bacillaceae bacterium
CTTATAGGACTTATCGGAATGGTATATGTGACAATAGATATAAATAAGAAGCAGGGTGCCGAAGTTTTGCAACAAAAATCACCAATGATTATAAGATTAGTCTTTGCTTCGATTATTGCAGTAGTATATTTTAACGCTATTGATAGTTTTTTAGATATACGAATACCTGATGTTGTGTACATATCGCTATTGATTGTTACTATCATCATACAGATAATTGGGCTTATTTTTACGGTAAAAGAAATCAAAAGCGCCGAAAAGTAAGGGGTAAGACAAGATTTTGAATCGCATAAAAAGTAAAGTGGACCCATTGTCAAGGACAGTTAAAATTTTTACATAATAAACCGTGAAGCAACCAAGAAAAGAAAAACACGTTTTCTAACGTGTCATCTTCTACTGTTTTTCAATTTGAACTTTTCATCAAAATGAAAATTAACACTTTTACCCTGTCCTTGTTTGTTACTTAGTTGATACTAATCAAAAATAAAATAAGTCTTCAAATTTCTTATCCAGAGCAATACAAAGAATGAGTGCTAACTTGGCAGTAGGGCTAAATTGACCTGTTTCAATGGAACTTATCGTATTCCTAGAAACTCCAACCATTTCAGCTAATTGTCCTTGTGATAACTTACTCTCG
>DAIDKD010000378.1:0-375 GCA_027451065.1 Bacillaceae bacterium
CGGGAATGAACCGGCCATCGACCACCGGCGTAAAGCGCAGTGCGCGATCCTTGGCCGCAGCCGCCAGCACCGCATCGGTGGGCACGGCACGCAGCTGCTCCAGCGTGGCCACGTGCAGGTCCTCCATCAGCTTTTCGTCCTTCTCCCCCTGCGCGTCTCCGGTCGGCATTGCCAGCGTGCCCGAGGACAACGCACCGCCGCTTTCGCCAATCGCCTTGGCAAACAGTCCCTGCGCCGAGGGCACCGCCATCAGCGTGCTGACCGCAAACGACCCGGCGCTTTCCCCAAAGATCGTCACATTCTTCGGATCGCCGCCAAAGCCGGAGATATTCTCCTGCACCCACTGCAGCGCCTGCACCATGTCCATCAGCCCAT
>DAIDKD010000378.1:385-630 GCA_027451065.1 Bacillaceae bacterium
CGGGAATGAACCGGCCATCGACCACCGGCGTAAAGCGCAGTGCGCGATCCTTGGCCGCAGCCGCCAGCACCGCATCGGTGGGCACGGCACGCAGCTGCTCCAGCGTGGCCACGTGCAGGTCCTCCATCAGCTTTTCGTCCTTCTCCCCCTGCGCGTCTCCGGTCGGCATTGCCAGCGTGCCCGAGGACAACGCACCGCCGCTTTCGCCAATCGCCTTGGCAAACAGTCCCTGCGCCGAGGGCACC
>DAIDKD010000379.1 GCA_027451065.1 Bacillaceae bacterium
AAGCTAAATCGTTATTTAGTTGGGTGGCTAGGTTATTATCAACTAGCAGAAACACCGTCCGTATTCAAGAATCTAGATGGTTGGATAAGAAGAAGACTACGCATGATTCGTTGGAAAGAATGGAAGAAGATTAAAACGAAGAAGAAGAACCTAATTCAATGTGGCATCGACTCAGATAAAGCATGGGAATGGGCGAATACAAGGAAAGCTTATTGGCGAATATCAAATAGCCCCATACTGAGCAGAGCGCTCAATAATAAGTATTGGGCAAGTCAAGGACTAAAGAGTCTACTTGGTAGATATCAAACTGCACGTTGGACTTAAATGAAACCGCCGTATACCGAACGGTACGTACGGTGGTGTGAGAGGTCGGGAGCTAATCACTCCCTCCTACTCGATTATAATAAACACATGAAAAATACAGCGCAAACCCCCAAAGACACAATTGAATATTACATAGAACGCACTGAAAAGCTTGAAATCGAAAAAGAAGAGTTAGAGGCAAAGTTAAAGTGGTATGAAGAACAATTTCGATTAAGCCAACAACGCCGATTCGGTTCATCTAGCGAAAAAACTGATGCCGACCAACTT
>DAIDKD010000380.1 GCA_027451065.1 Bacillaceae bacterium
CATAGTTAAAATAGGCGGACCCGGACCTAAAGACCATCCAGCAGCCAGTCATAAAATCGTGCACAATTATAAAACTTTAAAGAAAATGTTTGAAATCGCTGGATTTGAGGTTACTTTGCTGGAATATTTTGATGAAGAGGGAAATTTTCACTGTAATAAGTGGGATGGAGCCGATGGTATCATTTTTCGTTCAAGTAAATTTGATCCCCGAAATCAAGGGGACAAGCTTGTTTTTCCATCACTAATTGTAGAGGCAATAAAGAAATAACTTTTTGATTTCAGAAACGACTCACTTTATCATTCCCACCAAAATGGCTTAGAGGAAAACCTCCTCTAAGCACATTTCTTGCTCCATTAAAGAGTCTTTCGTTCAAGATAACTCTTCAATCATATTTTTCAATTTAGCTTTTGTTTCTAGAAAATTAATTTTCTCTTTGATCATATCGTTTTGTTCTTCAATGTAAAAAGCTTGTCCTTCATACCTTGGAATAACGTGCATATGATAATGGCTCAAGTCATTGAATGTGCCACCGTTTTGGCAAATTGTAATTCCATCAGGATGATAAAGTTTTTTTATTGCTTTTGAGAT
>DAIDKD010000381.1 GCA_027451065.1 Bacillaceae bacterium
CGCGCCCGTAAAGTTAAACCCACTATCCACAATTTCAATACATCCATTGTTACTGTTCAACAAGTAGAAGCCGCTGCACAACAACAGTTTCAACCGCATTTCAATACATCCATTGTTACTGTTCAACAAGAAGACCCTCTCACTGGAAAAATAGAGGACAGCAATTTCAATACATCCATTGTTACTGTTCAACTGTGCCATTTGCTTTTGCATCTGTTCTATTTGTTGTATTTCAATACATCCATTGTTACTGTTCAACGTTTAGACTAAGATAATACTTGGATAATATATCATATTTCAATACATCCATTGTTACTGTTCAACACAGAAATGGAAAGTGGGGTGAGCGTGAATGCTTGAATTTCAATACATCCATTGTTACTGTTCAACAGTTCTTTCATTTCGTCTAAAATTTCGTCAATGTAAATTTCAATACATCCATTGTTACTGTTCAACAAAGATTTTTAGATGTTATGGCTACGTGAGTATCTGATTTCAATACATCCATTGTTACTGTTCAACGTCGGATGAGTCCGTGGTTCGTATCTCGTCCACAAATTTCAATACATCCATTGTTACTGTTCAACTG
>DAIDKD010000382.1 GCA_027451065.1 Bacillaceae bacterium
TTGACAATACAATTCTTTGAATATACATTAAACGTTTTGACATAAAGCTTACCTCTTTTTTTATTTATGATTCACTTTATTATAGCTTAAGTTCTGATGAAAGGAAATTCAATTTTTAGTGCTGAATAAGGTGTAACTTTTGGGGGTTAGCTCAGAGTAAGCCGATGTTAATTTGTTGTCTTCCTATAAAGCCCTTGCCTTTAGGGAGGCAATTAACAGAGATTAAGTCGGAATTAGATATTTTTTGGAGATTTCGAGATGCCTTATTAAGAAATGATGAGTATCGAGAGGAATACGATAATTTGAAAAGAAACTTTGAAGGAGTTGATGTTGACTTTTTTTGGGTGGTCTCTTTTGTGTTGTGTTTTGAGACTGTTCGTTACTGTGATATTCATTTTGTTACTGGTAGCTTTAGTGATTTTCAAATTGTGGTAGAATATATGCATAACAAGAAAACTAACTTTGGGCGGGGGAAGGATGAACGAGTAATATTTATTTCTCATCGTGCGAAAAAAGGAGTGATTAAATGAATGCTGAAAAAGAGTATGATAAAATGAGTTGGCTTTATAACGCTTTA
>DAIDKD010000383.1 GCA_027451065.1 Bacillaceae bacterium
AAGCTTGTTTGATGTCCATAATTACTCCATACATTTTGACAACTATCGAAACGTTACATTTAAATGAATAAACCGTCAAGATATATTTTAGTCATGAGAGGGAATGTCAATCCGAGGAGTGTCATTTGAAACGCCGTCAAATTTAGTAACGCGGTGATATTGCGGGATATAGCCGTGTGATGCGGTGTAACAGCGGTGTACCAATTAATTTGATTAACAAAAACTAAAAAAAGCTAACCACTTGAAATGGTTAGCTTTTTTGATTTTAGTGGTGCCCAGGGACGGAATCGAACCGCCGACACGAGGATTTTCAGTCCTCTGCTCTACCGACTGAGCTACCTGGGCGAAAAGGATTTTTCTTATACCGTGATTTCTTTTTGACTGTCAACAGAAAAGTGCCTGTATGGCGACCCGCCGGAAGAATTCATTCCTTGGCGTCGCGCTGCAGCCGGATGGGAACATAGTTACAGAAGGGCTCCTCCTCCATGTAGTCACCATGGATTGCATCCGCCCTGGCACGGCACCCGCCGCAGACGTTGAGGTATTCGCACTGGCCGCACTTTCCCTTGTAGGACT
>DAIDKD010000384.1 GCA_027451065.1 Bacillaceae bacterium
CAGTGGTACATGTGATGCTGGTGGGTACGATGGAGGAGAGAAAATAGGTCTGTCGCTACATATGACCTATCACTGAAGGTAATCAAGCAGTTACGTTGATACTACATGCCTTTACTTGCGACAACACTCACGACAGGGTACAAAAA
Organism: Bacillaceae bacterium; assembly: GCA_027451065.1. GTDB lineage: Bacteria > Bacillota > Bacilli > Bacillales > Bacillaceae_G > DAIDKD01. Next base: position 147 of record DAIDKD010000384.1, read on the forward strand.
AAGGACCTAGCTATTTAAAGCTAAGTCCTTGATTTTGTTTGGTTGCGGGGACAGGATTTGAACCTGTGACCTTCGGGTTATGAGCCCGACGAGCTACCAGACTGCTCCACCCCGCGTCATTGAGTCCTCTCTTCTACCACATCGTTCTCTATCAAGTCAACCTTTTGTTTCAAATGTTCGATCTGTTTTTCGACCTGGTCGATCTTGCCGCCTTTGCTCCGCCAGGGCCTGGATGTTAGGGGAAGTTGATGTCGAGCTGGGTGGTGAAGGTGTTCTGGCCGGACAGGGCCTTGGTGGTGTACACGTCGTAGCCGAAGATCACGGAGACGTTCTTGGCGAAGTTCCAGGAGGCGCCGAAGTTCACGGCTCCATCCACGTTGTGGCCGCTCTGGTAGTCGACAGCCATCCAGAGCTTGTC
>DAIDKD010000385.1 GCA_027451065.1 Bacillaceae bacterium
GGTGAAGTCGTAACAAGGTAGCCGTATCGGAAGGTGCGGCTGGATCACCTCCTTTCTAAGGATAGTGCCATCAGGGCACACGGAACCTTGCACAGGTTTTTACTTTGTTCAGTTTTGAGAGATCCTCTCTCAATTTAATACCCATGGGGCCTTAGCTCAGCTGGGAGAGCGCCTGCTTTGCACGCAGGAGGTCAGCGGTTCGATCCCGCTAGGCTCCATTACATCCTTGTTTTTTTAGGGTGTGACTTTGTTCTTTGAAAACTAGATAGTTGATAAACACAACACAAACATGTTAAGAAACAACACCGAGAAATAGATTTATTGAGAACAGTTTTGTTCGTTAACAAAACTCTCATCGCTATGAATTACCCTTAACCACCAGGTTAAGTGAATAAGGGCGCACGGTGGATGCCTTGGCACTAGGAGCCGATGAAGGACGGGACGAACACCGATATGCTCTGGGGAGCTGTAAGTAAGCATTGATCCAGAGATTTCCGAATGGGGGAACCCATCACTTTTCATCAAGTGATATGTCTATAGTGAATACATAGCTATAGGC
>DAIDKD010000386.1 GCA_027451065.1 Bacillaceae bacterium
GTCAATTCGGACTGCGTGCTGTGCAGGACGTCGCCGCGTCTCGGGCGCCCGCCCTTAGGGCCAAGCCTGGCGAGGACCATCGGACACCTCATTCGGGCTCGTAGCTCAGGTGGTTAGAGCGCACGCCTGATAAGCGTGAGGTCGGACGTTCAACTCGTCCCGGGCCCACCAACTGAATTCGCGGAGGTCGCGGCTGATAGGGCAGTGATCCGGGGCCGTAGCTCAGTTGGGAGAGCGGTAGCTTTGCAAGCTTCAGGTCGTCGGTTCGATCCCGATCGGCTCCACCACTTCTCCTAAAGAGCGGCTGTAAGACGGAAAACACAGACTTCAATTGCTGGATTGACCGGCAATTGCAGGTTCTTTTGACATTGTGAAGGCAGGGTTAGCCGGTTTGCACGACCGGTTGATCTGAAGACACTCAATCTGATCGCATGAAGGGCCATTCCCAAGAGCGGTCCGGTGGCAGTTCGCTGTCGCTGGTCTTGTTTCTGGGCATGGAACGATTGCTGAGCGATCAAGCGTTTATGCAAGGGCGTCTG
>DAIDKD010000387.1 GCA_027451065.1 Bacillaceae bacterium
TTTCTTCACATTGTACAAATATGTCAGATCGTTTCACAAATCGCTATTTTGGTTCCTCAGTTCCGAAGATGCCTATTAATTTTAAAGAATTCAGTTTAGCAGTAGCCCCTACTACTGTGTATGCCAGTTCTAAAGCGTTATGGAATGGTGGAGATGGATACGAGTGGACTATTGTTCGTCCAAAGATCCGCAACATTTTTGTATCTAAGTCCCTTCAAGGATTTTTAGACGGAACAGAAGTTATTAACTACGATCCAAATCCTCCAACGCAGCAAGTTTTTGTTGATCAATATATCAACAATCTTACCACTCAAAATATAAATACCAGAAACACTTTGTATGCAGCTTTGTGTACTAGATTCAATTTACCTGTCATCGGGTGGGGAGCAATGGCTGGAGTTAATGTGCTTACTCCCCAAAATCAAGATGTTTTCTATTCTGCTAGATTCAGCATCGAGACTGAATATCGCAAGGGTATTCAACAGTTGGAAGTTCATAGAAGCAACAAGACAAAGGAATATCGAGATA
>DAIDKD010000388.1 GCA_027451065.1 Bacillaceae bacterium
TGGCTGGATCACCTCCTTTCTAAGGAGTAAGTTTTAAGTGAGACGCTCACGCGTCAAACAAGCTTACAACCAGGTCAAGACCTGCAAATTCTTTCCCACTATTTTTTGATTATCGAGTTGTACTACCGATAAACTAAGTCTATATGACAAAGGGCCTATAGCTCAGTTGGTTAGAGCGCACGCCTGATAAGCGTGAGGTCGGTAGTTCAAATCTACCTAGGCCCACCAGTTAAAGGTGTTGCGCTGGTCGGTGGTGAGGATTCGGGAGCTGGGGGTGTAGCTCAGCTGGGAGAGCGCCTGCCTTGCACGCAGGAGGTCATCGGTTCGATCCCGTTCACCTCCACCAGAATACAGGGTAGATATACAGGCTGTGACTGATTGGTCATGCAATTTCGTATGAAAAATCAGTCATCGGCTGGATAGCCGGTGGTTATGTTCTTTGACAATTGCATATCGTAAATATTAAATTAGTTGAAAAGCTGAGCAAAAATATTTTGTGAATGATTATTTATGGTCAAGCTAC
>DAIDKD010000389.1 GCA_027451065.1 Bacillaceae bacterium
TCATCAACTGGGAAAAAACCCATTGTTGCGCCATATTCCGGGGCCATATTAGCTATAGTAGCTCTATCAGGTAGCGAGAGAGAGGCGGTACCTTCACCAAAAAACTCAACAAACTTCCCAACAACCTTAGCCTTACGTAGCATTTCAGTTATGGTTAATACTAAATCAGTAGCAGTAACACCTTCTTTTAATTTACCAGTTAAATTAACTCCAACAACATCTGGAGTGAGAAAGTATACTGGTTGTCCAAGCATTCCAGCTTCAGCTTCAATGCCTCCCACTCCCCATCCAACTACACCAATACCATTAATCATTGTTGTATGTGAATCTGTACCAACTAAAGTATCGGGATAGAAAACCTGATCCTTCTTAATGACACCACGTGCAAGATATTCAAGGTTAACTTGATGGACAATCCCTATTCCAGGTGGAACAACTTGAAATGTGTCAAACGCCTGCATACCCCACTTCATGAATTTATAACGTTCTGAGTTACGTTCAAACTCTAGTTGCATATT
>DAIDKD010000390.1 GCA_027451065.1 Bacillaceae bacterium
TCAACGGATAATGTACGTGCGGTTCTTCTTGCCAATAGTGATTTCAATACATCCATTGTTACTGTTCAACGGCGTTGAAAAAACCCGAAATTGTGGTGGAACAACAATTTCAATACATCCATTGTTACTGTTCAACGTCATGACGGACGGTAAAGTCCCAGCGTGGGCAATATTTCAATACATCCATTGTTACTGTTCAACGGGTATGATGAATGCGCTAGTGAGCGGTGAAAATTTATTTCAATACATCCATTGTTACTGTTCAACACCGAATACTAAAGCATTCTCAATTCCCATTTTTACCATTATACCACAGTATATAAGGTTTTCCGGTCACTTTTCCCAGATGATTCATAAATTCTCATAATCAGTGGAATAATAGCTATAAACGTTGTCATATCAATGATTTTGTCATTTTCATAAGAAAGGTAGCTGGTAAAATTATAGAAAAATGGATTGTTCTTTTTGAGCATTTCCAATTTCAATTTCATCAAATACACTTTCGTTTATAC
>DAIDKD010000391.1 GCA_027451065.1 Bacillaceae bacterium
AAATTATAATATGTAAATATATATATTATATATAGATTATTATGTATAAAACAAGAAATAAGAAAAAATAAATTAACAAATAGAAGTTTTCTATTTATCATAAAAATTATTATGATTTTTTCAATAATAATATTATTGAAAATAATAAATTAATACTTAAATATATTAATAAATAAACAATTCTATGCGTCAACTAGATTTTGTATTAAGTCCACTGGACCAATTTGAAATTAGAGATTTATTCTCTATAAACGCCAACTTATTAGGTAATATACACCTATCTTTAACAAATATAGGTTTATATCTATCTATAAGTATTTTTATAATATTAACATATAGCTTATTAGGAACAAATAATAATAAAATAATACCTAATAATTGATCAATAAGTCAAGAAAGTATATATGCTACAGTACATGGTATAGTAGTAAATCAAATTAACTCAAATAAAGGACAAATGTTCTTTCCTTTAATGTATGTGTTATTCATGTTTATATTAGTAAATAAT